>NZ_JBFTLX010000010.1:0-102116 GCF_056396665.1 Cupriavidus sp. 05T313
TCGCATCGCATCGCGCTGGGGTGTGGACCGCCCTTGGGGGCGCTCCACACGGCTACACCGGGTCGTTGATCTGCGCCATCGCTCTTCTTTGCGCCGCCTGCGGGAGAGGACGGGCGCTGGCAGGAGTGTGATGTCTCGCTTTACCCCATCATCGCCGACGGCAGCCGCTTGCCCACCCAATCCCGCTCTTCTTCATAAGCCCGTGCCAGGCGCAACACCGACAGATCATCCCGCGGCCTTCCAATCAGCTGCATCCCCATCGGCAACCCCTGCGGCCCGAATCCCACCGGGACGCTGATCGCGGGGCATCCCGACAGCGTCCACGGGAACACCACTTCCATCCAGCGATGATAGGTATCCATCTCGCGGCCGGCGATCTGCTTCGGCCAGGGCTGGTTCACGTCGAAGGGAAACACCTGCGCGGTCGGTACGGCGATGTAGTCGAAATCCTTGAATACGCCGAGCAGTGCCTGATACCACGCGGTGCGTTCCATGCTGGCGGCGTAGATATCGCTGGCGCTGAGCTTGAGCATGCCTTCGATTTCCCAGATCGCGGCGTCCTTGAGCAGCGCGCGCTTGGCCGGGTCCTGGTAGAAGGCCAGCATGCCGTTACCGACCAGGAAATGACGGTGCACCAGCCACGTCTTCCAGAGCCGCTCGGGCGAGAACGGTGGCTTGATGGCTTCCACGCTGACGCCGAAGGCCGGGAAGGCCTTGAGCGCGTCTTCGCACAGCGGCAGGATGCCGGCTTCCATCGACAGGTAGCCATGCCAGTCACCCAGCCATGCCACGCGCTTGCCCTTGAGGTTGGTCTTCAGCGCGTCGGCTACGTTGGCGGGAGTGAGCGTGGCCAGCACGGGGTCTTGCGCCAGCGCTTGCGGTGTGCGCGGATCGGGCCCGGCTTGCGTGGCGAGCAGCAGGGCCACGTCGGCCACGGTGCGTGCCATCGGCCCTTCGTAGCCGAGTTGCTGGATAAAGACTTCGGCGGCCGGCCCGTAGGGCACGCGGCCGGCGGAGGGCCGCATGCCGTAGACGTTGCAGAAGCCGGCCGGGTTGCGCAGCGAGCCGCCGAAGTCGCTGCCGTCAGCTACCGGCAGCATGCGTAGCGATAGCGCCGCGGCCGCGCCGCCGCTGCTGCCGCCGGCGGTGCGGCCGGCGTCGAACGGGTTGCGGGTGGCGCCATAGACCGGGTTGAAGGTTTGCGAGCCCAGCCCGAATTCCGGCGTGTTGGTCTTGCCGATGAGCACCGCGCCGGCGGCGCGTGCGCGCTCTACGATGATGGCGTCCACGGTCGGTACGTTGTCGCGAAAGATCGGGGTGCCGAAGGTGGTGCGGATGCCGCGTGTGAGCGCCAGGTCCTTGGGCGCCTGCGGCATGCCGTGCATCCAGCCCGCAGGGCGTCCGGCGGCGAGCGCCTGGTCGCAGGCGGCGGCTTCCTGCAGCAGCACCTCGCGCTCGCGCAGCGCCACGATGGCATTGGCGCCGGGATTGACCCGCGCGATGTGGTCCAGATAGGCGGTCATCACCTCGCGGCTGGAAAGCTGGCGTGCATGGATGGCGCGCGAGAGCTGCCATGCCGGCATCATCACGATGGGGTTCGGGCCGCTTGCCGCCGGGCCGGGCGAGGACGCGCCGGATGCGTTCGATGCGCCGCCGCTGCCGGCGGGAGGCGCCGCGCTGGCCCCGCTTGCGGCTACGCCCGCTGCCATGCCGGCAAGCGTCGCGCCCGCGAGACGGCCTAGCAAGTCGCGCCGCGAGCGTTGTTCGGGACTGGCCGGCGCGGCGCCGGTGCCTGCGTCTTGTGGTTTGCCGCTATTGGTGGTGTTGCCAATGGGGTTCATCGTCTCATTCCTCGGTCTTTGTCCTTGTCCCGCGTCTCTGGCTTTTCCTGCCGCGATGATGCGCCTGGGTACGTGAGTCTGTCACATCGGCCGCGGGCTCGCGCGGGCGGTGGTGCCCGGCGTTGCCACAGGTGTTGCCGCAGGTGTTGCATCAGGCAGGGCAACGGCGCCGCCCAGGATGGCGGCGCGATGCGCGCTTACGTCGTCAAGCGGCTGGCGGCGGTAGCGTCCCACTTCCTCGGTGCTGAACGCGGCCACATCGCGGTGTCCGGTCAGCTCGGGCAGCAGCCAGTTCATCAGGCCGGCGATCTCGCTGTCGCTCAGCGCGGAGGCCGAGGTGCCGGGCACCTGGATCAGGAAGGCGCGGCCGGCCGGCGTGGCAAGCAGCAGCGGCGCGGTCTCGCGCATGTCGGGAATGCCGGCCCCGGGTTTGCCGCGGCCGTCGGGCTGGTGGCAGCCGGAGCAGTGCAGCAGATAGTTGTCGCGCGCGTGGCGCAGCTCGGCCTGCGCGCTCGCGGCGGCCGACAGCGTGGCCAGCGCCACGAATGCGAGGCCGCGCAGCGTGGCCGGACGCGAGGAGCGTGGTCGCGGCGATGCCATGTCATTGCCCCGCATCGCGCAGCTTGCGCACGGCGCCGGGGGTCTTGCGCTCGGCACGTGCGCGGGCCAGCGCATCGGGGCTCACCGCTTGCTCCGGTACGCCGTTGCTCGCGGCCAGCCAGGACAACACGGCGGCGAGCTCATCGTCGGGCAGGCTGGCGAAGCTGGGCATGATGCCGTTGAACGACTGGCCCTGCGACTGGATCGGGCCGGCGAGTCCATGGGTCAGTACATTGGCCAGATAGGTTTGCCCCGCCGGCGACGCCAGCCGCTCGCGCAGCGCGCCGGCCAGCGGGGGCGCCACGCCGGCAATGCCGGATCCGTCGGCATTGTGGCAAGCGGCGCAATGGGTGCCGAACAAGGCCTTGCCCTGATCGGCCAGCGAGTCGGCAAGGGCGGTGCCCGCGGGCGCTGCGCAAGCCATGCACACGGCCAGCAGGCGAGCGGGAACGGAGCGTGGCGGCAGCCACGGCAAGGACAGCTTCATTCCTGGACTCCGAGGATGATCGAGGTAGTGCAATGGAACATGGTGCTGTCGTTGCTCATGCACCAGTTGACATCGTTGTGCACGCCCAGCCGGTAGCCCGGCCGCTCGCGTTCGTTGGTATTGCATTCGCAGCGCCCGCAGGTGGTCTTGCCGCAGCAATCGTTGTAGCTGACCATGTAGTCCTTGCCGTCGGCCGGGTTGTGGCAGGTGCCTACCCACGAGACGCGGGAGGGCTCGGTGCCGGGCGGGCAGGTGGTGGAACTGCCGCCGCAGCACGAGCACAGGAAACCGTCCACGGCGCAGTATTTCCAGTAGTCGCAGGCGGTCTCGTCGTTTGCCTGCGGGCCGGCGGCCTTGCCGCCATGCGCGACCGCCGCATGCGCGCTGCGGTCGAAGGGCAGGACGGGCAATGCCATCGTGCCCACCATGACCTTGCCAAGCGTGGCCAGCATGCTGCGCCGGCCGGTGCGCTGCGCCGCGCGCCGCGTCTGGTGTTCGAAAAATCGGTCAAGCCACATTGCTTGTTTTCTCCTGCCTTCAGTCAGGTTCACTCGGGTTCAGTCAGGCTCAGCCGCATTCAGGCGCGCGTTTCCAGGAACTGCTGCACCGAGCCCACATTCAGGTCCATCGCGGTGAACAGGCTCTCCAGCTGCTCGCGCGAATTCACCAGGCCCTTGGCGCGCAGCGTGCCTTGCTCGTCCATCAGCACGCCATACGGCAGCTTGCCGATCTGCAGGTGCATGCCTAGCTCGGGCGACAGCACRTAGGGGAAGGCTTCCAGCCCGGCCTGGCGCAGGAAGGCGAGGTGCTCCGGCTGCTCGCCGTCCGAGGCGAGCACCACGCGCAGCCAGCCGGCCTCGCTGGCCTGCATCGACTTCAGCACCGGCAGCAGCTTCTTGCACACCGGGCAGGTGGGCGAGAGAAAGAACAGCAGCGTGCTGCGCGGCTGCGCGCCGCCCACCGCAACCGGGCCGCCGCGCACGTCCCGCAGGGCAAAGGGCGGCAGCGCATCGCCCACGCGCGGGCCGGCGTCGATCACCAGCGCGCCCATCGGCGCGACCCGTTCGAACAGGATGCCGACCTGGCGGGCCAGCGCGTAGAAGCCGAACAGGAGCGCCAGCACGGCGATCCACAGCACGATATTGGCAATCACAAGGGCAGTCATGGCAGTCTCACGAGTAGGTTGAATGGGTGCGGCGAGAGGGCGCGGCGGCGCGATCGGCATTGACCAGCACTTGCGTGGCGCCGAGCCACAGCAACAGCAGCGCAAGCGCGCAGAAGCCGGCCGCCAGGTAGTCGAGCAAGGTGAACGCGCGCGGCGCCGCGTCCGCCGCCAGGCCGGCCGCCGTTGCCGCGGCCAGCCCCAGCACCGCGAGCAGTCCAAGGTTGCGCGCCAGCAGGCCCGGCGAAAGGCGCAAGCTGTCGGCGGCGCTGCCGCAGCCGCAGCGGATGTCGCGCCGGCCGCGCAGCAGGTTGATGCCCACCGCGCCGCTGGCGATCGCCACCACCAGGGCCGCCAGCAGCGCCGCGCCCGGCTGCAGCGGCGTGGCTACCAGCGCCGCCACGCTGGCCGCCTCGGCGCCGGCATAGGCCAGCGCCACCCAGCGCGACCATGCCTGCGGCATCAGCCGGTAAGCACTCACGGCGGCCTGGAAGCCGGTGAAGTCGCGCAGCTTGGGCCAGAGGGAATGCGCCAGCACCAGCGCGGCGGCGGCGGAGCAGGCCGCCACCATGACGGGATCGCGCAATACGTCGGAGATTTCGGCGGCGCTCATTGATGCAGCTCCAGTTGCACCGCGTTCTCCGCGACCTGGTCCAGGCGGGATATCGGCTTCAGTCCGCGGGCCGGGTCCAGTGACACCACGCCGGCCTTTGCCGCGTCCAGCACGTAGAGCGTTGGCTGGGAACCTTGCGTGATCGTGAGCGCCAGCGCGTTTTGCCCCGGCGCGCGGGCAACGCGCTTGCGCTGGGCCAGGTCGATGGTCCAGATCTCGGCGGCGGGCGACTTGTGCGATCCGTCCTTGGCGCGCGGATGCATGCCCAGGTACAGGCGGCCGGTGGCGGCGTGCAGCGCGAACAACTGGTAGCCGCCCGGCTTCCAGCCAGCCTTGCGGTCGGCGGCGTCGACCACGGGCCAGGGTTGCGCGAACGCTGGCGTCTCGTCCGAGAGGTCGGCGCTGTACACATTGCCGTTGAAGGACACGAAGGTCAGCGTGTTGCCGACGCGCTCGCTGTGCAGGAAGACCGGATCGGTATCGGGATCGAACATGCGCGCGCTGCGCTTTTGACCGCTGGGCTGGCCACTGGCGTCATGCGTCACCGTCAGCATGGTGCCGTCGCCGCACAGGGTGCGAAAGCGCAGGCTGGAAGCCTCCGTGGCAAACACGCCCCAGCATCCCGGGGTTTGCGCCTCCGCCACGAACTTGCCGGCCTGCAGGTCAACGATGCTGACCGTGGTGGCTGGCGTGGCGTTCTGCACGTAGAGGAAATGCCCGTCGGCGGACACGGTGGCGATGCCCCGGTAGTTCAGCGACTGCGCATGTTTGGGCGGGATCACGATCTCGCTGCGGTAGGCCAGCGTGGCGGTGTCATAGAGGCTGACCACGTCGGTGCGCTCGCTGCGCGCCAGCCGCGTGTAGAACGTGGAGATCACATACAGCGTGCGCCTGTCCGGCGACAGCACGCTTTGCCCGCCGAACGCGGTGGGTACCAGCCCGAGGTAGCGCATGCGCTTGCCGTCCACCACGTGCAGGCGCCCGTCCACCATGTGCTTGAACGCCACATCGGAGATATAGAGGCGGCTGTCGTCGGCGGGCGCCAGCGCCTGCACGGAAAGGGTTTCGGGCGGCAATTCGGCGGCGTTGGCGGCGGGCGCAGGCATGGCGAGCGCGCTCAATATCGCCGCTGCCGCCAGTCCCGTGCCCGGCCGTCGCGTGAAGGCCCTGGTGCTTACCTCGTTCACTTGCTGGCTCCTTGGTGCGCTTTGCAATGAGGCCAGTCTACGAACGCGCGTGGCAGGGGCGTTATCCGAAATCGGCAACCGCGGCACGGGGATATTCACCGATGCCGGCGGGCGATGGCTTGCCGCGGGACGCGCCTTCAGCGCCACAGCGGGTGCATGGCCGCCGGGCCGCCAACGTGGCTGCGCCCGCCGGCGGTGCCCGCCAGCCCGCCGCCGCGCGATCCTGCACCGCGGCTGTGCGCGGCCAGCCGCGCGGCGGGCTGGCGCACGGACGCAGGGCTATCCGTTTTCGGAAACGGAGCAGAATAGGCGGAGAGCGCGAAGGAGGCGAGGCAGAGACGCCGATGCGCAGGATGGCGCACCAGCCGGGGCCGCATTCGCCCGCCGTGCTACGATCCGCGCCTATTACGGAGAATGAAGATGTTTTTTACTTGCCAGAACCAGTCGTGCCAGACGCGTTGGGACCCCAAGGACGTGACGGTCAAGGACGAAGGCCAGGGCCCGCTGTTCCGCTGCCCAGTGTGCAATTCCCGCAACCCGGTCGTGCCCCAGCGCAAGGCCGACGGCAGCATCGTTTACAAGCAGCGCACCAGGTAAGCGGATCCCGCGGACTCTTGCTCAGCCACCGGCCCGCTTCACCGTCATGCCGCGCTGACGGAGTTTTTCCATCACCGTGTCGCAGTGGTCGCCCTGGATCTCGATCACGCCATCCTTGACGGTGCCGCCCGAGCCACAGGCGGCTTTCAGTTCCTTGCCCAGTTGCGCCAGCGCCAGCGCATCCAGCGCGATGCCGCGCACCAGCGTCACCCCTTTGCCCTTGCGGCCCTTGGTCTCCCGCGAAACCCGCACGATGCCGTCGCCCTGCGCGACCGGCCGGGCCTTGCCGCAGGTGCAGGCCGCCAGCGCATTGCCGCAGCCGGGGCACATACGGCCGTGTTCCGTGGAGTAGACCAGCGAGCTGGCGGGTTTTTGCTGTGACATGTCCGGGGTCCGGTTGGCGGGCTGGGCAGGCAGCGTACGGCAAGCGTGCGCGCGCTGCAAGAGGCGAGCGCCGCTTGTCACGAGCCGTTCGCCGGGTTCATCAATCCCGCATTGGCCAGCCACGCCGACGGATCCGCCGGCATCTCCGCCGCGTGCTGCAGGATGAAATCGCGAAAGGCGCGCGCCGGGGCGCGCGGCGCCAGCGCGCCATTCCACACCATGACCACCGGTTCCACCTGGCTTGCCAGCTTGAACGGCAGTACCGTGGCGAGATTCGCCGCCGCCAGTTGGGCGGCGATGCGCTCGGGGTACACGGCCAGGAAGTGCGCGGCCTGGAGCAGGTTGACCGTCATGGTCACGTCGCTGGTCCGGATGCCGCGCTCCGGCGGCGGCATGTCCAGCGCGCGGAATGCGGTGTGCAGGTGGTGCAGCATGCGCGCGCCATGCGCCGGAATGCACCACTGCTGGTCGGCCAGGTCCTGCGCGGTGATGCGCGCGCGCCCTAGCAGCGGATGCGTCGTGCTGGCGACGATGACCAGTTTCTGTCCGGGAATGATGGGCGCATGGCGCAAGTCCTTGCGCTCGAGGCGTGGGTCTTCGTAGGCAAACAACAGATCGAGCTCGCCTTCTTCGACCTGGCTGATCAGGTCCATGATGCCGCCATCGATCACGCTGATATCCACCCCTGGATTGCCCGCATGAAAGGCGCAGAGCAACTGCGCCAGTGCGGGCTGGACCGATGTGGTCCGGTAGGCCAGGCTCATCTGGCCTCGCGTGCCCGCGCGCACGGCTTGCAGGGACTCGGCCAGGCGGCTCAGTTGCGCCGTCACCAATGCCGCGCCGTCGATCATCTCCCGGCCGATGTCGGTGGCGCGCATGCCGCGGCGTCCACGTTCGAACAACGGCATGCCCACGATGGCCTCCACTTCGCCCAATGTCTTCGACACCGCCGCCGGGCTGATATGGAACCGTGCCGCGACTTCGGCCGCACTCTGCAGCTCGTCCAGCGCAAGGATGACGCGCAGGTGCCGGAACTTGAGTCGGGCGAGCAGGGCGTGAACGGGATGGACGGCGGGCGGCATGGGGGATTCCAAGGGAGATCTGCGGCGATAAAAAAGCAGGAAGACCTCGCCGCGGCATTAACCAGGTCATTAACCAAATGCTCAACAACTATCAATTTTAATTCGCTTTTGGTTGATTGTGGGCTCCTCTATAGTGAGCCATCGGAGTGCCGTCATGAGCACGCCTCTTCCCCGGCAGGCCTGCGTCGCGCCGCCGTTCCCGCGGCAACGGGAAGCACAAAGATCCAAGGTCAGGAGACAAGCAAGTGATCAAGTTCAGTGCAGCAGTCAAGGCGGCCATCGCCGGCGCCAGCCTTCTCTCCGCGAGTTTCGCGGCCCATGCAGCCTGGCCCGAGCGGCCGTTGCGGCTGGTCGTGCCGTTCCCCGCGGGCGGGTCCTACGACATCGTCGCGCGCACGCTGTCCCAGAAGCTGGGGAAGCGGCTCGGGCAACCCGTCATGGTCGAGAACATCGCGGGCGGCGCCACCGTGCCTGGCGTCATGTCGGCCCTGAAGGACAAGGCGGAGGGCTATACCCTGCTGCTCGCCAGCGATGGCTCGCTCAACATCAACCAGTACGTCATCAAGGGCCTGCGCTACAACCCGGACACCGACCTGACGCCGGTCACCATCCTGAACACGGTGCCGCACTGGATCGTCGCCCGCTCCGACCGCAAGGAGGGAAGCCTGACCGACCTGAAGGCGTATATCCGCAGCAACCCCGGCAAGGTCTCGATCAGCATCAACACGGTGGCCGGTGCGGCCCACCTGGGTCTGGCCAGCTGGAAGCAAAGCAACGGCCTGGACTTCACCATCGTTCCCTATCGCGGCTCGCCGCCGGCCATGGCCGATCTCATCGGCGGCCAGACCGACGCGCACGTCGACGTGATCGGTTCCTCGGCGGCCTATGTCACCGACGGCAAGGTCAAGCCCCTGGCCACGCTGCAGGGCCATGCCGTCACGCAGTTCCCCAGGGTGGAGACGCAAAAGGCCGATAGCCCCGATGCACTGCTGGTGCGCGCCAACCTGGCGCTGGTGGTGAGGACCGGCACGCCCCAGCCGATCATCGAGCGGTTGTACAGGGAGGTGAAGAGCAGCGTGGAAGAGCCTGACTTCATCGCACGCCTGCAGTCGCTGGCTTACGAACCCGTGCTGAGCCCGCCCGCGCAGGCCCGCAAATTCCTCCAGGCCGAGTCCGCCCGCTATGGCGCGATCGCGAAGGCAGTCAACCTCGATGCAAACTAAAGCCATGCAGCCCAAGGATAAGAAGATGCGCTTTGTCATTGCCCTGATGCGGCATGAAACCAATACTTTCTCCCCTATCGCGACGCCGCTCTCGTCGTTCTGCCGGGGCACGGGCGTGGATGGGCCGGTATCCGGCGAGGCTGCCATCCGCGCCTGCGAAGGCACCAACAATGCCGCCGCGGCCTTTATCGACATGGTGCGCAGCCAGGGCGACGAGTTCGTCATGCCGCTGCTGGCCAACGCGGTGCCGAGCGGCATCGTGACCGCCGAAGCGTTCGAATCGATGGCCGGGGCCATCGTGGCGGCGGTGCGCGAAGGCTGCGACGCCGTCATGCTCGACCTGCACGGCGCGATGGTGGCGCAGGGCTATCCCGATGCCGAGGGCGAACTGCTCAGGCGCATCCGTGCCGTGGCGCCTGGCGTGCCCATTGCGGTAGCGCTGGATTTCCACGCCAACTTCAGCGATACGCTGGTGGGCAATGCGACGGCCATCGCCGGCTACTGCACCTATCCCCACGTAGACGTGTACGAGACCGGCGCGCGGGCGGCGCGTACCTTGATGGCCGCGCTGCGCGGCGAGGCCACGCCGGTCATCCTGTCGCGCACTTTGCCGATGCTCACGCATATGCTGCGGCAGACCCCGCAGGACCAGCCCATGAAAGACATCATGGACCGCGCCATGGCGGCGGAGCGCGATGGCGAAGTGCTCAATGCCTCGGTGTTTGGCGGATTTCCGCTCGCCGATATCCCGCACGTTGGCCTGACCGTGGTGATCGTGGCCGATGCCGGGCGCGAACATGCCGCGCGCCAGTTGCTGGACGAACTGACGGCAATGGCCTGGGCACGCCGCGCCGACTTTGTTTTCCCGATCGAGCCGATGGCGGAGTCGGTGGCGCGTGCCAGGACGCTCGACGGCGGCCCCGTGGTGCTGGTGGACCATGGCGACAATTGCGGCGCCGGCGGCCCGACCGACCAGATGAGCGTGCTGGCCGAAGTGATGCGCCAGGGCCTCGACGATGTCGTGGCCGGCCCGTTCTGGGACCCGGCCGCCGTCGAACAGATGATCCGGGCGGGCATAGGCCAGCAGATCACGGTCGCGGTGGGCGGCAGGACCGACATGCCGGCGTTGCGCCTCAAAGGCCAGCCCCTGACGCTGACCGGGCGGGTGAAGTGCATTACCGATGGCAACTACCAGGTGACCGGGCCGATGTTTACCGGCGTACGGCTAAGCCTTGGCCGGGTCGCGGTGCTCGAGGCGGGCGGCGTCCTGGTGATGGTCTGCGAGAAGCCGCAGGAGCCGTTCGATACCGGCGTGTTCACGCATGCGGGCATCGACCTGGCGCGCAAGAAGTACATCCTGATCAAGTCGCGCCAGCACTTCCGCGCAGGGTTCGGCCCGATTGCCCGGCATATCGTGCTGGTGGCCGGACCGGGGGTTTGCAGCTCGGACTACAGCTTGTTTCCGTTCGAGAACCTCCGGCGGCCGATATATCCGCTGGAGCCGGACACGACGCTCGAGCCGGCCGCGGCATGACCCGGCACACCACACGGCACACCACACAGGAATCAGACATGCACAATCGCTTCTCTTGGCCTAAGCTGGCAACCGCGCTCGCGGCCGCCGTTGCCGTCGTCGCGGCAGGCGTGCCGGCTGCGGCCGGTGCCGCCAGCGCCGACACCCCCACACGCATCGTCATCGGCTTTGCACCGGGCGGAGCACTGGACGTGTTCGCGCGCACGGTCGCGGAAAAGCTGCGCGTCTCGCTCGGCGAAACCATTCTGGTCGAGAACCGGCCCGGCGCTTCAGCCCGGCTGGCGCTCGAATCCGTGAAGCGTGCCGCCCCGGATGGAAAAACCATCCTCATCTCGCCCGCGCCTCCGTTCACCATTTTTCCGCTGACCTACAAGCGGCTGCCCTACGATCCCGACAAGGATCTCGTGCCCGTCGCCTACCTGGCGGACGTGCCCCTGGTCGCCTCTGCCAGTGTCAGCCAGCCCTACAAGACGATGCCGGAGTACATCGCGTGGGTGAAACGCAATCCGGCATCCACCGGGTTTGGCCTGGTCACGCTGGGCGGCACCGTTCACTTCGGTGTACTCACGCTGCGCAAGGCCATCGATGTGCCGCTGACCCCGACGGCCTACCGTGGCGCGGCGATGATGTTGACGGATGAGATCGGGGGCACGCTGCCCATCGGCGTCGATGCGATAGGCGGCCAGATGGAACTGCACAGGGCGGGCAAGATCCGCTTTCTCGGCGTGACCGGCACGAAGCGCTCGGTATTGCTGCCCGATGTCCCGACGCTGCAGGAGGCCGGCGTACCGGGGTTCGACATGGCATCGGGCTGGTATTCCGCGTTTGTGCCCGCGGGCACGCCCGCGGCGACCGTGGCACGTCTGGAGAAGGCATTGCTGGACGCGGTGAAGGAGCCTGACGTGCGCGCCAGGATGGCGGCGCTCGGCATGGAGATGGCGGGACAGCCCGGCGCGCAAGCCCGCAAGACCATCCAGGCGCAGCGCGCGCAGTGGAAGCCCATCGTGGAGGCTTCCGGCTTTACGGCCGACGACTGATGCCAGGCGGAACCGGCCATCGCCCGGGAGATGGCCGCCGCCCTCACTCGCCGTAGCGCTGGCCCCGCGCGATCAGTTCCGGGGTGCCGATCACGGCATTCAGCCCGTCAAAGTCCAGCATGGCATCGCGCATCGGCGCGGTAGTGCCATGCTCAAGTAGCGTCGAGTAGTAATGCTTCATCTGCGCACCGAGGAAGCGCACGACGCCGCCAGGGAAGATCACGATCCGGAAGCCTTTGCTGCCGAGCGCGGCAGCACTCTGCACGGGTGTCTTGCCGCCTTCCACCATATTGGCAAGCAGCGGAATGCGTCCCGCGAAGCGCTCGCACACGAGGGCCATGTCTTCCTCGGTGCGCAGCGCCTCGATAAAGAGCGCATCGACACCGCACTCCACATAGGCCTCGGCGCGCTCGATCGCCGCATCGAGTCCTTCGATGGCAACCGCGTCGGTACGGGCAAGGATCAGGGTTTGCGGCGAGGTGCGCGAGTCCAGGGCGGCTTTCAGCTTGCCRCACATCTCGGCGGTGGAGACCACGCGCTTGTTGTCCAGGTGGCCGCACCGTTTGGGGAAGGTCTGGTCCTCGAACTGGATCATGGCGGCGCCGGCACGTTCTAGCGAACGCACGGTGCGGATGACGTTGAGCGCGTTGCCGTAGCCGGTATCGGCATCGACGATCAGGGGCACGTCGACGCGGTCGGTGATCCTGCCGACGATATCCGCCGTCTCCGTCGCGGTGGTCAGCCCCACGTCGGAGCGCCCAAGCTGGGTGTAGGCCACGGCGGCGCCGGACAGGTAGAGGGCTTCGAATCCCGCTTGCGCGGCCAGCAGCGCCGAGAACGCGTCATAGACGCCGGGCGCCAGCAGCACGCGCGGTTCGCGCAGGCGGTGTTCGAGCAACGGGGTGGTCATTGTATTTTCCAGGTGTGGCCGCGCATGGCGGCAGAGTCATCAGGCAACGTCATCAGGCTGCAGCTCCAGGCGACATTGTCAGGCAACCTTGGTATGGGTCACGGCGACTACCTTGGCCCAGCGGTCGATCTCCTTGCGCACGAACTGCGCGAAATCCTGCGCGCTGCTCCCCACCGGAACCAGTCCCTCCTTGAGCAAGCGCTGGCGCATGGCTGGCGACGCGACCGCCGCGCGCGCAGCCTTCTCGATTTGCCGGACCAGGTCGGGCGGCATATTGGCCGGGCCGAACAGGCCATACCATGAACTGTAATCGAAGCCGGGCACCACTTCGGCGATCGGCGCCACATCGGGGAACGCCTGCAGCCGTTGCGGCGTGCTGACGGCGATGGCCTTGAGCTTGCCCGCGCTCAGCAAGGGCTGAACGGTGGCGACATTGCCGAGCAGCAGGTCTGCCTGGCCGCCGACCACATCGGCCACGGCCGGCCCCGCGCCCTTGTACGGCACGCTGACGATATCGACTCCGGCTTCGGCTTTCAGCATCTCGCCCGCGAGATGGTTGGCGCTGCCCACGCCCGCCACCGCCAGGCTCAGGTGGCCGGGCTGCGCCTTGGCCAGTGCGATCACGTCGCGCAGGTTGCCGGCCTTGAGCGAGGGCCGGGCGACCAGGATCAGCGGAGAGCTGGCGATCAGGCTGATGGGCGTGAAATCCTTGAGCGTGTCGAACGGCAGCTTCTGGAACAGCGACGGGTTGATCGCATGGCTGGTATAGCTCAGCAACAGCGTACCGCCGTCGGGCTCGGCCTTGGCCACCGCACCCGCCGCGATATTGCCGGCGGCGCCCGGCTTGTTGTCGACGATGAAGGTGCGCCCCAGCCGGCTTTCCAGTTCCATCGCAAGCGAACGCGCCACGATGTCGGTGCCGCCGCCCGGCGTTGCGCCGACCAGCAGCTTGGTCACGGTGGTCGCCGCCCTCAGGTCGGGCGGGATCAGCAGGGCCGCGGACAGCAGCGCCAGGAAGTCGCGTCGTTGCATGTTGTCTCCATCTCTTGCTTGTCGTTATAGTGCGTCGGCGGGATCGAGCCCGCCGCGTGGGGCGTGTTTGCTACTTGCTACCTGGCGGCAGGATCAGTCCGCCATTGCCGATGCTGGCGCCGGCACGCCGGGCGTCCATGCCCGCAACGGCATGCCCATCGCCGCAGCCTGCCGCGCTTCGAACACGGCAAACGCTTCCGGCCGCGCGGCGCCGCGCAGGCCGCCCCTGACCGCGCCGGCACGCACGTCGTCAAAATACTCGGCCCAGTCATCGGGCAAGGCCTGCGCCGACGGCACGGCCAGCCACAGCCGCAACAGATGGCGCTTGCGGTCCATCTCCTCGTAGTCCTCGAAATGGGTCCGCGAGTGCACCGTCACGTAGTTGTTCAGCAATTGCATGTCGCCGGGTTCCAGTGACATCGAGAAGCAGAGTTGCGGGTCCGTCAGCAGTTCGTCGAGCAGGTCCAGCGCGTCTTGCTGCGGGCCGGTCAGGCGAGGCACGGTGTCGAAGTCCGCTTGCGCGGCGACGATATTCTTCCGGTTGGTGCGGAACGCAAAATGGTCCGGGTGGTTGCCCAGGATGGACAAGCCGTAATACGGCGGCTGGGCCGGATCCTGCGCGCCCTCATAGCTGAAGTAGAAGCGCTGGCGCAGCACCGGCTCCAGGTCCGGCCGCCTGCGCCGTACCTCGTCGCGCAATGCGATCGAGCTGACCACCTTGCTCTCCCCGCCGCTCCTGGCCGCCCGGCGGCACAGCAGGGCAACCACGTCGCTGGAGTCCGTGTGGAAGTCCAGCGCGGCATTGGTGTTGTAGCCGCGCCCGTTCCTGGTCTTGTAGGCCGCGCCGATATCGCGCACATCATTGAGGAATTCGCTGGCGCGGTTCTGCGTGCGCGCCACGCCCATGTGCAGGCCCATGCACCAGTAGGCCAGGCGCGTGTCGTCCTCGGTCCACTTGTCGACCGGAAAGCCCTTGAGCAGGCACATGCCCCACCGGCCTTGCGTGGCGGCGATGGCCCGGTCCAGCGCTGCCCGCGCCGCGGGGCTGAGTGGAAAGTCCTCCTGCGCCAGGTCGAGAAAGGCCTTGCCGGTGGCCTTGGCATGCGCCAGCGCGGTGTCGAAACTGGCCACCTCATCGGCCGACAGGCGTTGAATCCACGAGGTATCTTTTTGCGCATCCGGGGCATGCCAGGCGGCGGGGCTGAAGGCGGTCATGGCGGGTTTGGTCTCCGTTTGATGGGTATCGCTGGCGCAATCGCAGCGGTCTTGCCGATCTTGCGTTGTGCCCTGAGACCAGTCTAAGCTGCGCGAGAGCCAAGAAATAGTGATGAAAATTCGCGCCTTACATAAGGAATCTTGATGAAGCTCGAAGCGTTCTCCACCCTCCAGGCGGTGATCGAGGAGGGCTCGTTCGCCGCGGCCGCGGCGGTGATGCATCTCACCCCCAGCGCCGTGAGCATGCAGATGAAGCAGCTGGAGCAGTACGTGGGCCAGACGCTCTTCGACCGCTCCGGCCTGCAGGTGCGCCCGACCGCGGCGGCCGTTGAGGTGGTGGCAGCGATGCGCGACGGGCTGCACCATCTCAATGCCTTGCGGCGACGCACGTCGGTCGCCATCGAAGGCACCTTGCGCCTGGGGATGATCGAATCGATCCAGCCGGTGCTGTTGCCCGGCACCATGCGCTACTTGAGGGATCGTTACCCGCGCCTGGCGGTGCGGCCCATACGCGGGCGCAGCGCGGGATTGATGGATGCCGTCAAGGCTGGCCAACTCGATGCGGCGGTGGTGGCCCAGCCCGAGAAAGGCCGCCTGGCCAGCCTGCGCTGGCATCCGCTCACGCAACGGGAAATCGTGCTGGTGGCCCCACCGGGGGAGCGCCCGGATTCGGCGGAGGCGCTGCTGCGCAGGCATGACTGGATCCGCTACGACCGCGGCACGGCCACCGGCGCAATGGCTGCGCGCTATGTCCACGCCCGCATGCCCGATAAGCGCAGCACCCTGGAACTTGACACCGTGCCCGCCATCGTCGCCATGGTCAGCGCCGGGCTTGGCGTCTCGCTGGTGCAGTTGATGGATCCCGGTATCTGCCAGATCTATCCGGTGCGGATCGTGCGGCTGGGTGCCGACGCGCCTACGCTGCGGATCTCACTGGTCATCCGCAAGGCCGACCAAGACAGCCGCCTGCTGCTGGCGCTGCACGAGGCCATGACCGCAACGCTGGGCGGGCGTTCCGCCTATGCGGCAATGTAGATTGCGGGCAATGCGCCATGTCCATACATTATCGGCATGGCCGAGGCGCCGCGTGGCCCCGGACTAGCGGGCGGCGGGACTGCCGTAATACGCGCCGGTGCGGGGGTTGGATACGATATAGGTATTGCGCCTGGCCCAGGTCTGGGCAGCCATGAAGACTTCCGGTTCGCGCTGGCTCCAGTCACTCGTCATGAGTGGCGTGGCCTCCTGCTCCGTAGTCGCGTACACAACGGCCTGGTGAAGGGCGGCCCGGCCCTGGCTTCCCGGAATCGTAATCGTGCGAATCGTCACGCGCATCGTCAACGGCCTCAACGTGTTTGGACTGCAAATTATCGCTGCCTTCAAACGACACTATTGTGACAAGTAGTGTGCCCGGCTGCAGCGCCAATATGGTGCCTGCAATGAGGCGCCTGGCGAAGCCGCGGCAGTTCTGGTTTGCGGCGTCGCCGTTGATCTGGAGCGGCTATTCACGATCATACGCCGCAAGTCCTTGCCGAGCCAATGTCGACTGTTGTGGCGTTTATACAGGTCTGCGAGCGCTGCTTGCGTCACAAGCGTGTGATAGCCTCCCGCTGGTTTCCTCCACAAAGGCGGTTGCCAGGACGCCTGATCCCGTATTCCTTGCGGACCTGCTGCCAGGCTGCCATCGCTTGAATGCCGTAGTTCCACCTTGCCCAAAAAACATGATGCAACTTAGTCCGGTCCGCCAGGCTTCCGAGCCTGTCAGCAGGTTTCGCATGCGGTACGCGTTCTTCTGCCTGAAATGGGCCGTCGCCCTTGCGATTCCCCTGGGCCTGCTGCTTTCGCTGCGTCCGGGTATCGAGTCATCATGGACCGCCATTTTCCTGGTGGGCCTTTACATAGGCCTTCCGATCGGCTTTGGAATGGCGGTACTGGCGTGTATCGGCTTTACCATTGGTGGCGTATTTGCCGGGTGGCTGGAGAGCAGCGAAGATGCGCAGCGGCTTTGGCTTCGCGTCAAGTTCGTGTTGCTGACGCTGATCGCGCTGCCGGTCACGGCGTTTGCTATTTACTGCGTATGGCGCGGCTTCGCCGAGCACAGAATCCTGGCGCTGTCTCGTAGTGGCACGCTGATCTCTCCCGAGAGCCATCCGGTTTTCTTCTGGGTCAGTTTTTGCGGATGGGGGTGGCTGGCAGTCGGGATGCCTGTCCACGTCTATCGCCGGGCGAAAGCGGTCTTGGGCTAAGCCGGTCCGTCTCGGATTCGCGGGACGGAGCCCGGCATTCATGTCACGGACGCCGGGTCCCTTGGGCTATAGGCCGTTCTTGTCGAGCGATATCCCCAATTCGCCAGCCATGCGCTCAACCAGCGCCTGCAGCCGTGCCACCTTCTCGGCCAGCTCCTTCTGCTCGGCCTTCAGTGCCTCGAACTCCGAAGGCGGGACCGACTCGTCGGTGGCGCTGCGCTCTGGCATATCGTCGAGGCTGACTTCGCCGCAGAGCAGGTGCATCCAGCGATGCTCGCGCCCGCCGGGCGCGCGCGGCAGCTTCACCGCAAAGGGAGGCTCGGCGGAGGCGAGTTCTTCCAGGAATACTTCGACCGACGAGATATCGGCAAAAGCATGCAGGCGCGCGGAGTTCAGCCGCAGTTCAGCCGCCGTCTGCGGACCCCGCAGCAGCAGCGTGGTGAGCAGCGCGACCGACTGGCTTGGGATGCCCAGCACGCGCTTCATGTTTTGCTCGAAGCGCGGCACGCGGCTGCTGCTGCCTTCCATCGCCAGGCTCAGGCGTTTCAAGCCATCGATGGCGGTAAGGATCTCGGCCTCGCTGGCATTCATCACCGGGGAGCGCGCGGTTTTCTGGTTGCAGCCCGAGGCCAGTGCATTGAGCGACAGCGGGTAGGTGTCCGGCACCGTGTGCTGCTTCTCGACAAGTACGGCCAGCACGCGCCCTTCAAGCTGGGTCAGGGAACGGATGGCTGGGCGCGCGGGGGTGTCGGGAGTGTCGGGAGTGTCGGAATCGGAGGTGGTCATGGGTGGCATCGCAAGGTGAAGCTGCTTGCTCGAGCCCGATCGTGAGTCAGTCTGGAGCGCTTTGTCTGGTGGCCATATGATATCCGGTCGGAAGCCGGGTGCCGGGCGATCGGTGCGGTCAACGCTGCCTTGCCGTTTGACGCGGGATTCCTGCGCTATGGATTTCCCGCGTCCCGCAGGGCTGTGGCAATCAGCGTAACGGCTGGTGACGCCGTATCCCGCTGGGTGATGAACACCATCCGCCCGGAGGCGAAAGGCGTGCGCAGCCGTACCTTGCGCACCATCGACATCGCGCTGTAGTGCCGTACGGCGCTGTCCGGCGCAACGGCCAGGAAATCACTCGTGGCCACCATCGACAAGCTGCTGTGGAATGAGATCGATTCGATATGCGGCACGGGCGGCAGCTGGCCGTCGTCGAGAAACGGCTGCTCGAATATCTCCCGGGTGTGCGTGCCGCGCGGCGGCAGTATCCACGGGCTTTCGCGCAATGCCGACAGGCTTACCTCGCGGCGCCGGGACAGCGGATGGTCCGGGGCGCATGCGATTGCCAGGTGCTCGTCCCACAGCGGCGTGATGTCCAGGCGTTCCTGCCACTGCTCGGGATGACCGGTTTCAAGCCGCCCCACCACGCAGTCGAGGTCACCCCGGGAGAGCATGCCGAACAGTCCGCTAACGGTGTATTCCCGCACTTGCAGGCGCGGCAGGATGCTGCTGGGCGCCTCGACGCATGTCGCGCAAAAGCTGCTGCAGCCGGCAGTCAAGTTCGACCCTGCAACATTCACCCACGTGATCCGCATCGGCATCAGCCCGGCCGTGCTTGTCGTGGGCACGAATTCTCCGTACCGCACGGTGGCGGACCTGGTGGCCGCCGCGCGTCGCTCGCCCGGCTCGCTGAACTACGCATCGGGCGGCGTGGGCTCCGCCGCGCATATCTCCGGCGCGGCATTCGCGTCGGCGGCAGGCATCGACGTGGTCCATATTCCCTACAAGGGGTCGGTGGAGATCGTGCCCTCGCTGATCAAGGGCGATACGCAGTTCGGCTTCCCTGTGGCAGCCACCGCGGTGCCGCAGATCGCCAACGGCAAGGTGCGGGCGCTCGCGGTGACCTCGGCGCACCGGATTCCCACGCTGCCCCAGGTACCGACGCTGAATGAAGCGCTCGGCCGCACCAATCTGACGCTCGACGCCTGGAGCGGCATCTGGGCTCCCGCGAACCTGCCGAAGCCGCTGGTGGCGCGCCTGCACGGCGCCATGCTCAAGGCGCTGGCGGATCCGGAGTTGCGCCGCTTCTACGCCGAGACGGGCGCTCTGGTCGACCCGAGCCCGACGCCGGAAGCCTTCTCCCGCCTGATCGCCGAAGAAACCGCCAGGATGCGGCAGGTGATCGACAAGAACCACATCACCATTGAATGAGCTTGCCATGCCTAACACCGCTACCCATGCGTTCAGCCCGCTCGCCGGTATCCGCGTGCTCGATTTCTCGCACGTCATCGCCGGTCCTTTTGCCACCTTCCTGCTTGCCCAGCTGGGTGCCAATGTCACCAAGGTCGAAAACGCCAATGGCGGCGACGTCATGCGCCGCGCCGGCCGGGGCCGCGAGGGATTTGTCGCGCTCAACGCGGGAAAATCCACGCTTGCCATCGACCTGTCCGGCGAGGAAGGCCGGCAACAGGCGCTGAAGCTGGCAGCCTCCTGCCATGTCTTCGTCGACAACCTGCGGCCCGGCGTGCTCGAGCGCTTCGGCCTGGGCTTCGAGGCGGTGCGCGCACGCAACCCGCGCGTGGTCTACTGCAGCATCTCCGGCTTCGGGCGCGGCGCGCCGGACTGGAAGGACCGGCCCGCCTACGACCATGTGGTGCAGGCCGCTACCGGCATGGCGTTCATGGCCGGCAACGAAGGCGATCCGCCGATCAAGACCGGCTTCCCGGTGATCGATTCCGCCACGGGGTTGCTCGCCGCCTTTGCCATTCTCGCCGGCGTGCGCGAGAGCGAGCGCACCGGGCGCGGCATGCTGCTGGATATCTCCATGGCCAGCGCCGGCATGCAACTGATGTATCCCATGACCTGCGACGCGCTCACGCGCGGCGCCACGCCTGCCAGGCAGGGGAACCAGGGCTACTCGGGCAGCCCCTCGGCCGATTTCTTCCGCACGCGGGACGGTTGGCTGGCCATCGGCGCGAATACGCCAAGGCAACTGCTGGCATTGCTGGAGGCGCTCGGGCTTGGCTATCTCGCCAGAGACCCCGCCTTGTTCAACCCGCAGCTGGAGAGCAGCGATCTGCCTGCCTTTGTGCGATCGCTGGATCCAGCGGCGCTCAAGGATGCGCTGGCTGCCGTGCTGGCCGATGGCAATGCCGCGGAGCTTGAAGTGCGGCTCAACGCTTGCGGAATCCCGGCCGCGCGCTTGCGCAATATCGCCGAGTTCGCCGCCGAGTCCATGGCCAACGGCAGCCTGGAAGCCGTCGAACTGCGCGACGGCGAAGCTGCGGTGCTGTCACCGGGGCTAGGTTTCCGGGTGCGTTCCGGCGCCTGATCCATCTCGCCTTGCCGCGAGCGGAGCTGATGAGCGCGCAACCGGCGGGCGAGCATGGCGCGAGCCCGTTCCGCTACGACAACGGCAACTCCCAGGTGCTCGGGTGGGTCATGCAGCGCGCCATCGGCCGAGTCAGTCGCGCGCCTCCATCTTCCGGTTAAACCAGAGCGCCAGCAATGTACACACCGCTCCGGAAAGCAGATAGCCGCTGACAGCAACCAGCCCGAACTCCACCGACAACCCCAGCGCGACCAGCGGCGCAAATGCCGCCCCGAACAGCCACGCGAAATCGGAAGTCAGCGCCGCGCCGGTATAGCRGAACCTGGCGTCGAAGTTCGCCGTGACGGCGCCCGCGGCCTGCCCATAAGACAAGCCCAGCAAGCCGAAGCCGATCAGGATGAACATGTCTTGCCGGGCCGGGCCGCCGTCCATCAGGTAGGGCGCGAACAAGCTGAATATGGCGATCAGCACCGCCATCAGCGCCAGCGTCGTGCGTCTGCCGATGCGGTCCGCGATCAGTCCGGATGCGATGGTGGCCGCCATGGCGATCCCCGCGCCCGCGATCTGGACGATGAGCACGGAGCTGATGTCCTGCGTCTCGTGCAGCGCGACCCACGACAGCGGAAACACGGTGACCAGATGGAACAGCGCATAGCTCGCCAGCGCGGCGAACGCACCGATGAAGAGGTTGTAGCCCTGCGCGCGAAGCAATGCGACCGGGTTGATCGGCTCCAGTTCTCCCTCGTCCAGCAACTCGGTGTACTCACGGGTCACCACCAGCCTCAGGCGCGCGAACAGGGCAACCACGTTGATCGCGAACGCTACGTAGAACGGATAGCGCCAGCCCCAGTCCAGGAACTCATCGAACTCCAGGGTAACGCGCAGGAAGAGGAACAACGAACCGGCGATCAGGAAGCCGATTGGCGCGCCCAACTGTCCCAGCATCGAGTACCAGCCCCGGCGGTGTGGCGGGGCATTCAACGCCAGCAGCGAAGGCAACCCGTCCCACGAGCCGCCCAGTGCGATGCCCTGCAGGATGCGAAGGAGGGCCAGCAATACGATGGACGTACGCCCGAGCGTGTCGAAGCCAGGCAGGAACGCCATGCCCGCGGTAGCCGTGCCCAGTACGAACAGCGCCGCCGTCAGCTTGATGCTGCGCCCCCAGCGGTGCTGGATGGCCATGAACAGCGCCGTCCCGAAGGGCCGGGCGATGAACGCGAAAGAGAAGATGGTGAAGGAGAGCAGCAGTCCGTCCAGCTGTCTGACGAAGGGGAAGAAGACGGAGGGAAAGACCAGCACCGAGGCGATGCCGTACACGAAGAAGTCGAAATACTCGGAAGCGCGTCCGATGACGACGCCGGCGGCGATCTCTCCCGGAGCGACCTCCCGGTGCATGGCTTCGCGCTCTGTCAGGGCCGGGGATGGTGACGGGTCGTGCTGGTGCGTAACGCTTGACATCATCAGGCCCTCTCGTGGTTCGGGGTGGCGTTTTGTGTCACTCCTTTAAGAATGGCACTTCTTTGACTACAGTGCCATAGGAAATGTTGAGTTTCCGCGGCCAGACCATCGGCGTAGTTTCAACGATCACTTCCACGGCTATGCAATTTCGCATTCGGAGAGTGCCATCCCGCTACGCAAGGCGAGGGTGGCTGTTGCTTCCTGCCATCCTGCTGTTGGCGGGCTGCAACGCGGTATTGCTGGCCCCGGCCGGCGACCTTGCGGTCAGGCAGCGTGATCTAATCATCATTTCAACCGGCTTGATGCTGCTGATCATCCTGCCGGTGATCGCGCTGACGCTGCTGTTCGCGTGGCGCTACCGCGCCGCCAACCGGGAGGYGGTCTACGAGCCGGACTGGGACCATTCCACCTTGCTGGAACTGGTGATCTGGGCCGCGCCGCTGCTCATCATCATCGCCCTGGGCGCGCTGACCTGGGTCAGCACCCACAAGCTGGACCCCTACCAGCCGCTGAGCCGCATCGACGCACAGCGCGATGTGCCCATGGGTGTGGCGCCAATGACGGTCGAGGTGGTCGCGCTGGACTGGAAGTGGCTTTTCTTTTACCYCGAGCTGGGCATCGCCACGGTCAACGAACTGGCGGCGCCGGTGGACCAGCCGATCCGTTTCAAGATCACGGCCTCCACGGTGATGAATTCCTTCTTCATCCCCTCGCTGGCGGGACAGGTCTATGCCATGCCGGGCATGGAGACCCAGCTCCACGCCGTCATCAATCGGACCGGGGTCTACGAGGGCTTCTCCGCCAACTACAGCGGCGCGGGCTTCTCCGGCATGTACTTCAAGTTCCATGGCATGAGCACCGAGGAGTTCGAGCGCTGGGTCCGGCAGGCCAAGGCCGGAGGTGGCGTATTGACGCGCGACGCCTACCTGCAGCTGGAAAAGCCCAGCGAGCTGGAGCCGGTACGCCGATACGCCAGCGTGGCGCCAGGCTTGTACGATGCGATCCTGAACCGCTGCGTGGAAGCCAATCGCCCCTGCATCAAGGACATGATGGCCATGAGCGCGAGCCGCGGGCAGGGCAAGCCGCGGTCCTTCGATGTGGCCGCGCTCGAGGGCGGGGCCGGAACACGAACCGGCCCCATCTGCACCGCGGGCGACCCCGCCGGCATCGGCAATGGTCCCGCCGCAGCATCCGCGAGGGTGTCGCAGCGATGACCCGCCGCTCCCCGATTCCCGCAACAACGCCCCTGCGGCCCTGGTGACCACCATGCCCGAGCACCTTGACCTTGCGAAGCTGATATTTGGCCGCCTGACCTGGGAAGCGATTCCCTTCCACGAGCCCATCCTGCTGGTGACCTTCCTGGTGGTCGCGGCCGGCGGCCTGGCGCTGGTCGGCGCGCTGACGTACTTCCGGGTGTGGGGGTACCTGTGGCACGAGTGGTTCACCAGCATCGACCACAAGAAGATCGGCGTCATGTATGTCGTGCTTGGCATCGTCATGCTGCTGCGGGGCTTTGCCGACGCGATCATGATGCGCCTGCAGCAGTCGGTCTCCTTTGGCGATTCGCTGGGCTACCTGCCGCCGCACCACTATGACCAGATTTTCACCGCCCACGGCGTGATCATGATCTTCTTCGTGGCCATGCCGCTGGTCACCGGGCTTATGAACTTCGTGGTGCCGTTGCAGATCGGCGCGCGCGACGTGGCCTTCCCCTTCCTCAATAACTTCAGTTTCTGGATGACCGTCGGCGGTGCCGTGCTGGTGATGATGTCGCTGTTCGTGGGCGAGTTCGCGCGCACTGGCTGGCTGGCCTATCCGCCGCTGTCCGGCATCCTGCAGAGTCCGGATGTGGGCGTGGATTACTACATATGGGGCTTGCAGGTCGCGGGGCTGGGGACGCTGCTCTCGGGCATCAACCTGCTCGTGACCATCGTGAAGATGCGCGCGCCGGGCATGACCATGATGAAGATGCCGGTCTTTACGTGGACGGCGCTGTGTACCA
Organism: Cupriavidus sp. 05T313; assembly: GCF_056396665.1. Lineage (NCBI taxonomy): Bacteria > Pseudomonadati > Pseudomonadota > Betaproteobacteria > Burkholderiales > Burkholderiaceae > Cupriavidus > Cupriavidus sp. 05T313. The sequence goes on from NZ_JBFTLX010000010.1 coordinate 23,927, forward strand.
ACGTGCTGATCATCGCCGCCTTTCCGGTGCTGACCGCCGTGCTGGCCCTGCTGGCGCTGGACCGCTACGCGGGCTTCAATTTCTTCACCAACGATCTCGGCGGCAACGCCATGATGTACATCAACCTGATCTGGATCTGGGGCCACCCGGAGGTGTACATCCTGATCCTGCCCGCCTTCGGCATCTTCTCGGAAGTGGTGTCGACCTTCTGCGGCAAGCGCCTCTTCGGCTATGCGTCGATGGTGTACGCCACGGTGGTGATCACGGTGCTGTCCTATCTCGTCTGGCTGCATCACTTCTTCACCATGGGATCGGGCGCCAGCGTCAATTCCTTTTTCGGCATCACCACGATGATCATCTCGATCCCGACCGGGGCGAAGATGTTCAACTGGCTGTTCACCATGTACCACGGGCGCATCCGCTTCGAGGTGCCGATGCTCTGGACCATCGGCTTCATGGTGACCTTTGTCATAGGGGGCATGACCGGCGTGCTGCTGGCCGTGCCGCCCGCCGATTTCTCGCTGCACAACAGCCTCTTCCTGATCGCGCACTTCCATAACGTGATCATCGGCGGCGTGCTGTTCGGGATGATGGCCGGCATTACCTACTGGTTCCCCAAGGCCTTCGGCTACCGGCTCGATCCCTTCTGGGGCAAGTGCTCGTTCTGGTTCTGGCTGGTTGGCTTCTACGTTGCCTTCATGCCGCTCTATGTGCTCGGCCTGATGGGCATCACGCGCCGCATGAGCCATTTCGAGGATGCGTCCCTGCAGATCTGGTTCCAGCTCGCGGCCTTCGGCGCCCTGCTGATCGCGCTCGGCATCGGCAGCTTCCTGATCCAGCTGGTGGTCAGCTTCCGCCGGCGCGAGTCGCTGCGCGACACCACCGGAGACCCGTGGGACGGCCGCACGCTGGAGTGGTCCACCTCTTCGCCGCCGCCCGCCTATAACTTCGCCTTTACGCCGGTCATCCACGACAACGACGCATGGTGGCAGATGAAGTCCCTGCAATACCAGCGCCCGCAGCAGGGTTTCATACCGATCCACATGCCGAAGAACACCGCTGCCGGGATCATAATCGCGGGCCTCAGCACGTTGTTCGGCTTTGCCATGATCTGGCATATGTGGCTGATCGCCGTGGTCTTGTTCGTTGCCACCCTGGCAGTGGCAATCGGCCATACCTTCAACTACAAGCGCGACTACTACATCCCGGCCGACGTTGTCGTCCGCACCGAGGCAGAGCGCTCGCGCCTGCTTGCCAGCCATGGTTGAAACCTCTCTCCCCTACGGCAGCGGCGACACCAGCCTGCCTGAGCGGACGCGCGCGGAAGCGCTCCGTTTTCATGAACTGAGCGAGGTGCATCCGCAGAACGGCACGTTGCTCGGCTTCTGGCTGTACCTGATGAGCGACTGCCTCATCTTTGCCTGCCTGTTCGCCGTGTATGGCGTGCTGGGCCGCCGCTATGCCGGCGGTCCCACGGGCGCCGAGCTGTTCGAGCTGCCGCTGGTCGCCCTCAACACCACCATGCTGCTGCTGTCGTCGATCACCTACGGCTTCGCCGTGCTGGAGATGCAGAAGGACAAGGCGCGCACGACGCTGATCTGGCTCGGCATTACCGGCCTGCTGGGCGCCACCTTCATCGGCATCGAGCTCTACGAGTTCGCGCACCTGGTCCACGAGGGAGCGGGGCCGCAGCGCAGCGCTTTCCTGTCCTCGTTCTTCACGCTGGTGGGCACGCACGGCACGCACGTGACCGTGGGCATCGTCTGGCTGATCACGCTGATGGCGCAGGTCGGGCAGCATGGGCTGATTCCGGAAAACAAGCGCCGGCTGATGTGCCTGTCCATGTTCTGGCACTTCCTGGACGTGGTCTGGATCGGCGTATTCACCTTCGTCTACCTGATGGGAGTGCTGCCATGAGCGCGCATGACAATGCCCTCGATGCCCATGGACATGACCACCATGGCCACGACGACCACGCCCCCAGCACCTTCAGGGGCTACATGACGGGCTTCGTGCTCGCGGTGATCCTGACGGCCATCCCCTTCTGGCTGGTGATGGCAAAGGTGTTCGACAAGTCCAGCACCACGGCGCTGCTCGTGCTGGCCTGCGCCTCGGTGCAGATCGTCGTGCACATGATATATTTCCTGCATATGAATGCCAGGTCGGAAGGCGGTTGGACCATGCTGGCGCTGATTTTCACCATCGTGCTGGTGGTCATCGCGCTGACTGGCTCGCTATGGGTGATGTTCCACCTCGACCAGAACATGATGCCGATGCACGATATGAAGAACCTGCCTTGACTCTCCCGCAACAAGATTTAGCCCGCCCGACCCCAACTCGCAGACGAACCGCCGGTGCACTGATCGTGCTGGCCCTGATTGCCGCTATCGCGGTTGCCGGGCTGGCTGCGCTTGGCACCTGGCAAGTCCAGCGGCGCGCCTGGAAGCTCGACCTCATCGAACGCGTGAACCAGCGGGTGCATGCCCCCGCCACAGCGGCGCCGGGCCCCGGTCAGTGGCCGCGCCTGAACAAGACGGACGACGAATACCGGCGCGTGCAAGTGACCGGCACGTTCCTGCATGACCGCGAGACCCTGGTCCAGGCCGTGACGGAACTGGGTGGCGGCTTCTGGGTGCTGACGCCGCTGCGCGCGGCGGACGGCAGCGTGGTGCTGGTCAACCGGGGCTTTGTGCCGCCGGAGCAGCGCGATCGCGCCACACGCAGCGGGAGCGACCCGGCCGGAGAGACCACGGTGACCGGCCTGTTGCGCTTCAGCGAGCCCGGCAACGGATTCCTGCGCCACAACGACCCGGCGGCCGGCCTCTGGTACGGGCGCGATGTGCCCGCCATTGCCGCCGCCCGCGGGCTCTCGAATGTGGCGCCGTATTTCATCGACGCGGATGCGGCCGCGCCGGGCGGCGAAGGCAGCAAGCGCGTCTGGCCGGAAGGCGGCCTGACGGTGGTCACCTTCAACAACAACCATCTCGGCTATGCCATTACCTGGTACGTACTGGCGCTGATGGCGGCTGGCGCCGCGTGCTATGTTGGCCGCGAGGAATACCGGCGGCTGCGCGGCGGCGCCTAGCCGACCGAGGCTTCGAATACCCGCCGGTAGTTGCCGCCGAGAATCCCGTTCATTTCGTCTTGCGTGAAGCCCGCCGCCAGCAGCGCATCGGCCAGCGAAGGCAATTGCTCGTAACTCCTGAACACCGGTGGGGAAATAAAGCCGAGCATGTCCGTGCCCAGGCCGACATGTTCGACGCCAACCACGTCGGCCATCCGCTTGATGCCCTCGGCCATTGCGCGCAGGTCGCGGAAGGTGCCCGAACTGGGCCAGACGCCGATCACGCCGCCGGTGCCGGCGATCACGCGGGCGTGGTCGGGCGTGATCAGCCGGCTGCGCGTGCCCGGACGCGTCGCCAGCGCGGAGTGCGAGATCACCAGCGGCCTGGTGGACGTCGCCGCGGCGCGCTTCACCAGCGCATAGGTGCCGTGCGCGACGTCGACGACGATGCCCCGCGCATTGCAGCGCCGCACCACCTCCGCGCCAAAATCCGTCAGGCCGCCGTGCACCGGCGTCTCGGTCTGGATATCGCCGAGTTCGTTGACGCGGTAGTGCGTCAGCTGCAGGTGGCGCAACTGGTGCATCGCGTACGCTTCGTCGACGCGCTCCAGTCTGCCTTCAAGAAAATCGGCGCCTTCGGAAGCGATGATCGCGCACGGCCCGGCGCGGCCACGGGCGGCCAGGGACGCCGCGTCTATCACCACATGCATCTGCTCACGCTCGATCAGCCGGTGCGCGCGCGCGAATTCGGCCACGCCGAGCGCGTAAAGCTCGCCCTCCTCCGGCGCTCGCCACGCTTCGAAGCGCGAGCGGTCCGCGGACACGCGCGTGACGGTGGTGTCGGTCACGATCGCCAGGCAGATCACGTTCATGCCGCCGGCGCGCATCGGCGCGGCGAGAGGCTGGAAGGGACGGTCCGCGCCGATGGCGGGATCGCGCGAGACGGTCACGCGGCCGCCGTGGCTGTGCATGTCGATCGTCAGCGCGTTGGCGGGCGGCGCCCATCTGGCGGCAGCGTCAGCCGCTTGTGGGGCGGATGCCGCGGATGACTCGCGCGCTTCGGTGTAGCCGGCGAAGCGTCCCGGCGCGCAGGCGGCAAGCCCGAGCGCCGCGCCGGACGCCAGGAACACGCGCCGGCTGATCGGCGCCACCCCTGCTTGCGGCGCGGGCGCAAGCGCCGAGGCTTCCACCAACTGATAGCGCCAGCCCGCCGGATCGTCGCGCAGCCGCAGCAAACGCCCTCGCAGGCAAACAGCGCGCTCTTGCCGCGCGAGCGGCGCCGCGAGGTACACCTCGATGCAGGCCAGCGGATCGCGTGGCACGCACCCGCCGCAGCATGGCGCCTCGGCGGTGAGCAAGGCATAGTCGGCAGTCTTTTCCGCGGGATCCAGCGGCATCATCCAGCCTGTCACCTCGACCAGGGTGTCATGCAGCGCGTCGGCCGCGCCGGTACGGATTGTCGTCCAGTCAATCTGCGCAATCTGCTCGATCTGCATTGCCGCTCCACGCGTTGGGCATTCGGACCTGAGCGTTGGCCGGTCAGGCATGGCTTGCTTGCGATCCACATGATATCGCGGCGAAATGCGCGGGTGGCTCCCGGTACCGGGCTTGTAGGACGGCGCCCAATTGCCGGACGGGCGCGCACTGCCTACCCTTCCTGTAACGCACGCAGCCGGAGAAACAGATGTTTCGCGATTTCGTAGTATTCCCCGCAGGCGGGGGCTGGGCATTGAAGGTCGATGGCGCCGCCACGGCCATTCTTCAGTACGAAACACGCGAGGAGGCGGCGAGCATCGGCGCCGTGATGGCTGCCAGGCGAGGCGTATCGCTCGTGATCCGCGGGCACGAGGAAAACCCGCCTTGCGTGGCGGCGGCCGATCCCATCGCGTCGTGACCTGTTGCCCGGTTCTGCCTGGCTGCGCCGTGCCCTACTGAGTCAAACCGTTCATGAAGACTTATCACTGCGGCAATTGCTCCAACCATGTCTTCTTCGAGAATGTCATCTGTGAACGCTGCAATGCCCTCCTTGGCTACGTCTGCGAGGACGCGCAGATCAGGGCCTTCGAACCCGCCGAAGGCAACGTGTGGCGGAGCCTGCATGCCGGCGCGGACGACCGGCTCTACAAGCAGTGCGAAAACTATGCGGTGCACGGTGTGTGCAACTGGATGATCCCCGCTGGTTCGGAGGATGCGCTTTGCCAGGCCTGCAAGCTGACCCGCACCACGCCAAATCTCGCGATGCCAAACAACCGCCTGTACTGGGCGCGCCTGGAGACCGCGAAACGCCGCGTGCTCTATACCCTTGTGGCATTGGGATTGCCCGTCGTGTCCCGGGAGGAAGATCCCGAAAATGGCTTGCAGATCGATTTCCTCGAAGATGCCGGTGGCAAACGCGTGATGACGGGGCACGACAAKGGCATCATCACCATGAACATCGCGGAAGCCGACGATGCCCATCGTGAAATGACCCGCTCCCGGATGGGTGAGCCCTACCGTACCTTGCTCGGCCACTTCCGTCACGAGATTGGCCACTACTATTTCGACCGCCTGATTGCCGGCACGCGCTGGCTGGAAGCGTTCCGGGAGCGGTTCGGCGATGAGCGGGCCGACTATGGGGCGGYGCTGCAGGCGCATTACGGCCTGGGTGTCCTGCAAGGATGGGAGCAGACCTACGTCAGCGCCTACGCGGCCGTGCACCCGTGGGAGGACTGGGCCGAAACCTGGGCGCATTACCTGCACATTGTCGATACCGTGGACACCGCCGCGGCGTGCGGGCTTGCACTCAAGCCAAGCAGCGCCGGGGAGCCGACCCTGACGGACCAGACGCCGGTCGAGGATGCGAGCTTCGACAGCCTCATGAACCGGTGGTTTCCGCTCACCTATGTGCTCAACAGCCTGAACCGGAGCCTGGGGCTGCCGGATGGCTACCCGTTTGCGCTGTCGCCGCTTGTCGTGGACAAGCTTCGCTTCGTGCATGACGTGGTGTCGGCGGGGCCACAAGCGCCTTTGCCTGCACCGTAGACCCGTTTCCGCACCATTCCCGTCATTCCGGCATTCGCATAGCAAGTACAATGCTGGGCTTCGTCCCGGAATGTCCGGGTCCGCCCCGCTATACCTGATCCCATGTCCAATCTCATCGTGCACGGCGGCAAGCCGCTCCGCGGCCGTATTACTCCCTCGGCCAACAAGAATGCAGTGCTGCCCGTGCTCTGCGCCACGCTGCTCACCGATGAGCCTTTGCGCTTGCATGGCGTGCCCGATATCACCGACGTGCGCAAGATCCTCGATATCTTCCGCGCTTTGGGCAGCAAGGTGCATATGGACCACGCCACCGGCACGCTGGAACTGCACCATTGCGAAACCGTCTTCGATGCTGCCCGCCATCGGCTGCCCGAGGAAATGCGCTCTTCGATCATGCTGGTGCCCCCGTTGCTGGCGCGCTTCGGCGTTGCCCGGCTGGAGGACAACGTCAAGGGCTGTACGCTTGGCGTGCGCGAGATCGATCCGCACGTCGACGTCTTCCGCCGCTTCGGCGGYGAGGTGGAGCGTGTCGACGGCTCGCTGCTCGTGCGCAGTGCCGGCCTGCTGACACCCACCGACCACTGGCTGGATTACGCATCGGTCACCACGACGGAGAACTTCGTGCTGTGCGCCGCCGCCGCGGGCGGCACGTCCACGCTGACCAATGCGGCATCGGAGCCGCATGTGCAGGAGTTCTGCCGCTTCATGGCGATGATCGGCGCGCGCATCGAAGGCATTGGCACCTCGCGCCTGACGGTGCACGGCGGCAACGCCCTGCGTGGCGGGGAGTTCACCTTCGACGAGGATTTCCACGAGATCACGACCTTCCTGGCGCTGGGCGCCATCACCGGCGGCGATGTTGTCGTGCGCAACAGCGCGCCCGGCAATTTCCCGCTGATCGACCGGACCTTTGCCAAGTTCGGCGTGCAGATCACGCACGAGGACGGCTGGTCGCGCGCCACCTGCGCCGGCCCGCTGAAAGTGCAGACGCCCTTCACCAGCAACGTGCTCACCAAGGTCGAGGCCGCGCCCTGGCCGTATTTCCCGGTGGACCTGCTGCCGATCTTTATCGCGCTGGGCGTGCGCGCGCAGGGCAACGCCATGTTCTGGAACAAGGTGTACGACGGCGCGCTGGGCTGGACCGGCGAGCTGTCGAAGTTCGGCGCGCATGTGTTCTCGTCCGACCCGCACCGGCTCATCACCTTTGGCGGCAATCCGCTGACGCCGGCGGTGGTGGAAAGCCCGTACATCATCCGGGTGGCGATCGCGCTGTTCATGGTGGCCGCCAGCATCGACGGCCGGTCCGAGATCCGCAACGCGGCGCCGATCCGCCGGGCCCATCCCCGCTTTGTCGAGAACCTGCGCAGCCTGGGCGTGCAGGTGGAGTGGACGAGCGAAGATTGAGGGCAGGGCTGCGCGGGCCGGGCAACGCGGGTCTTGCGCAAGCGCGGCCCGCCACGTTCAGCGCGACGCCGCGGCGACTGCCCCGGCGATGTCCACCTCGCCGGGAAAGCTCGGCCTGGTCCGCTTCGCGACCGCCTTGCCGCCGGGATTCTCAGGTTGCAGGTTTACCGGGCAACAGGCGGTCGAACTCGCGCTTTACCACGGCATAGCACTCGCAGGCATGCTTTTCGAGCGCTGGCCGGTCGAGCACCGCAATATGGCCATGGCTGTATCGAATCAGGCCGGCGTTCTGCAGTTTCAAGGCCGCCTCGGTGACGCCCGAGCGCCGCACGCCCAGCATGTTCGAAATCAGTTCCTGCGTCATCGTCAGTTCGTTGGACGGCAGCCGGTCGATGCTTAGCAGCAGCCAGCGGCAGAGTTGCTGCTCGATGGAGTGATGGCGGTTGCAAACGGCGGTCTGGGCCATCTGGGTGATCAAGGCCTGGGTATATCGCAGCAGCAAATGCTGTATGGGACCGCCGCGGGTGAACTCCTGTTTCAGGATCTTTGCATTTAGCCGGTATCCGTGGCCGCCGCTTTGCACGATGGCCCGGCTCGGCGTCGTCTCGCCGCCCATGAACAGGGCAATGCCGACGATTCCCTCATTGCCGACGATGGCAATCTCGGCGGACGCGCCGTCCTCCATCACGTAGAGCAGCGAGACGATCGACGTGGTCGGGAAGTACACATTCGCCATCTGGTCGCCCGACTCGTACACGACATGGCCCAGCGGGAGATCGGTCAGAACCAGATGGGGCGCGAGGCGCAGCCACTCCGCTTCCGGCAGCACGGCCAGAAGGTGGTTGGCCTTGGGATCCTGGACGGAAGTCACGCTTCGCCTCCCAATACTGTTTGGGTTGACTGCCGGTCACATTGGCGTTGTCTGCCCGCGCGCGGAACTGCGGGGACGACAACAGACGGCCTCTATAAATATAGGGCAGCAATATCGGAAGCAGAAGGCGCTGCACGGCCAGGAGTGCGCGTGGAGCCGCGTGGAAACCTTGCCGGGGGACGGCAGGGGGGAGGGGGGGGATGACGCTGCCCGAGGCTTACCCTTGGCTTGCAGCCTGGCATGCGGGATACATGCCAGGCCGCCTGTGCATCAGCCGGTTAGCGGATCTGCAAAGGAAAGAACAGGCTGATGCCGGGTGCCGGCTGAGGTACATAAGCCACGGGTGGCGGCGCATAGACGTAGCCATAGCGCTGGTCGTCATAGTAGTTGCCGCGATAGTGATTGTGATCGTAGCGCTGGTTGCCATGCCACGCGCCGTTATGTCCCTGATGGGCTGAAGGATGCGGGTTGCCAYGGTTCTGCTGGCTGGGATGGTGGTCGCGGTCTTCGCCGAAGGCCGGTGCCGTCGACACGGCGCCGATGGCCATTGCCAGGCCGAATGCCGCGACGGTCCGCGCGCTCGCAGAGCGCATCCACCTTGACCGCGCTGTTGAGGTGTTCATCATGATCTCCTGTGTTCGGGTGGAAGCCCGGACCGCACCGCGTTGCTTGCGCCCGCGGCTGCCATCCGGTTCCGGGATTCAGTTCCTCCTCGAAGCATGTTGCTCCCTGGTCCGGAAGATCAGGTCGGCATTCTTCTTCTGTACGTCCGACATGCTGTCGTACAGGTCCCGGAACACGGGCGTGAGCTTCCTGATGCCATCGGCATGGGCGTCGGCAATCTCGCCATAAGACTTGAGGTCGCCAAGGGCGGTCATGCCTTTGACGTCGTCAGCCCGCTCCTGACGCAGCGAATCCATCCTGCTCGCGTTGTCGCGCATGACCTGCGCGACCTTCAGCCAGAGCTGTTCCTGGGAGCGGGTGATCTGGAGCTTCGCATGCAGGTCGCTGATGTGCATATCGATGCGCTCTTGCTTCGCAATCTTTAAAACGTGCGAGGTACCCTGGGCATCCGTGGCCGTGATGGCGCCGGCGGGACCGGCCAGCGCCAGCGCCGAAAGAAACGCGATGGACGGCAGGACGAACGCCGTCCCTGGCTGGAAATAGCGGGCGGTGAGTTTCATGATCGGTCTCCTTGGACATTCCATGATCCCGCCGGCGGCTCGCCAGTGCTGGCGGCGCGATCGCATGCCTACTTGTGCGCCAGTTCCTGGTGCGCGTCTGTCCGGCACCGGACAAGGATGAGGGGGGAGCCCTGCGCCGGTACGGGGCAGGCGACGGCGTTCGCCAACTGTCCGGCATCGTACCGACACTGCCGCAAATTGGTGTCAGCCTGACTGTCCTGGAAAGATGTCTCGTCGTTCGCGCGATGACGCGCCAGGCGTAGCGCTGGCCGGCCATTCGCCGTCTTCAAGGAGCAAGATCATGAACTCAGATCAAGTGAAGGGTCGCATCGAACAGGCAAAGGGGAAGATGAAGGCAATATTTGGCAAAGGAACGGGTAACAAGAAGACCGAGCTGGCCGGCAAGATAGAACAGATAGTCGGCTCCACGCAGGCTTTGTATGGTGACGCGAAGGAGGAATCCAGGAAGCAGCCGTAGGCGCCCCGTCCTGGCAGAGGAGAGCTGCCGGACCGCCCCCCGGAGTTACCAGCTGAAGCGGTAGCTCCGGGAGCGGTGGAGTTCCCAATCGCCGTTTCCCTTCAGCTCCAGCACCTGTTGGTGGTACTTGAGGAGCGTGGGCCGGTGGCTGACGCTGACCAGTGTCGTCGGGGCGGTGGATAACTGGAAATAAAGACGTTCTTCATTGCCAATGTCCAGGGCGCTGGTGGCCTCATCCAGCATCGCATAGCGTGGTTTCGCAAGCAGCACGCGGGCAAAGGTAAGACGCTGTTGTTCCCCCACGGAGAGAACCTTCCCCCAGTCCAGAACCGCATCCAGCCCGCCAAATCGTTCCACGAAGTCCGGCAGGTTTACCGCGTCAAGCAGTTGCAGGAGTTCCTCGTCGGATATCTTCCGGTCATCGAGATTGGGGTACAGCAGTTGGCTGCGCAGGCTTCCCAGCACCATGTAGGGATGCTGCGGCAGGAACAGCATCTRCTCAAGTTCCGGCCTTGCGATGCGTCCGGTGCCGCAGTTCCACAGCCCCGCTATCGCACGCATCAGCGAACTCTTGCCGCCTCCGCTCGCACCCACGATCAGCAATCCCTGTCCGGGGTTGATCGATACGGTGAGATCCCTGACGAGGGTCCGCTCGTAATTTGGCGTTTGCAAGGTGACATGCTCGAGCGCCAGGCGCGAGTCGCGCGTGGCTTCGATCCGGTCCCCGGCTTGCCTGGGCGTCGCCGGTGCTTCCTTCAGCGAACCTGAGAAAGTGCTCAGCCGGTCGAGTCCGGCGGCAAATCGGCTCAGGCTTTCAAAGTTATCGACGATGACGGTGAGCGCGGCCAGTATCGCGGCAAAGGCGCCGGCTGCCTGGATGGCCCGGCCGACTTCGAGCTCGCCCGAGAGCACGCGCGAAGCCACGATGGCACTCGGCAGCATGATGGTCAGGAATGCATAGGCATACTGAAACAGATTGAGGTTCAGTTGCCATCGGATGAGCTTGCTGAAATTCGCGAAGACGTGATCGAAACGGTCCCGCACGTGAAGGGACTCAAGTGCCTCGCCGCGATGAAAGGTAATCGATTCGGCGTTCTCGCGTACCCGGATCAGGCTGAAGCGGAAATCCGCTTCCCGTTTCAACTGGTAGAAGTTCAACCCGATCAGGATTCTCCCGAACAGGAAGATGGAGACCAGCGTGCCCGCGATTGCATAGAGGACAAGAAACAGGACCAGTTCCTTGGAAATCGACCAGAGCACGCCGCTAAACGCAAAAAGCTGTAACAGTGCCCCCAGTCCAAGCAATAGAAAATACAGGGATTGGTTTGTGAACGTGTTGATATCTTCCGAGATTCTCTGGTCGGGGTTGTCTATCTCGGTATTGGCGTTCAGTTTGTAGAAAGCGTGATTCCTGAAATATTTATCCAGGTAGTGGCTGGTCAGCCAGCGCCGCCAGTGGATGCCAAGTGTATTTCTGACGTAGTAGTAGAGAGCGTAGACCGGCACGGCTGCGATCATGACATAGACGCACAAGAGGATGGAGTGCCAGAATCTGCCGGCATCCTTCGCCGCCAGCGCCGACGTGAACTCGCCGGATTGCTCGTTGAACAGCACATTGACGCCGGTCTGGCCAAGAAGCAGCAGGACCAACAGGAAAAGGAACAGCCTGGCCTTCCATCTTTCCCGCGAGAACCAGTAAGGTTTCGCGATTTCCCAGAATCGCGTCCACAAGTTACCGCCAGCGTTTCCCATGATCCTTCTCTTGCCCGAACCGGAGCCATGATTGCGTCGCCAGCCCGGCCAGAGTGCTTCTCTTGGCAGCGCCGGAACGCGTCACGCCCTTCGAATGCCTGCCTCACGCCCCCCTGAGCCTTCCGGGGTCGTTGATCCGTCACATGTGGTCTTTGCCGGCGAGATGCATGCAATGGGTTGGAAGGCCGTGTATTGAAATATAGGTGAGCCAACCGGCGATGGCGGATTTTTGGCAGGAATCCAGGGCGATATGATTTTGCAAATTGGTACGCTTGCGGACAGTAATTATTTCAAAAACAAGCTATAAATACACGTAGGGGCGCACATGCCGCAACATACCAGAATCGGCGCCGGGATTTTATGGAAGATGTCCGGCATGGGGCCCCACCAGTTTCAGATTCGGATTTGCTGGTTGGCGATTTTTTATAAAAATTGAAAGAAATAAAATCGATCCCTATCCGGATATTTTCATATTGAATGTGGGATAAAGAACCAGATTCTGGTTGGGGGTAAGGGTATGTCAAAGGAAGTTTGTCGCGCCGTCGTCGTTGTCTATCGAAGTAGTCCGGCCAGCTGGTTCTTTGCTGAAGTGGATGGCAATGACATCTACCGGTTCGGGCCGTTCGAGAGTGAACGCATCGTTAGCGAAATCCTCCCCGTGATCTACCCTGCCGACCTGCAGCGTGAAACCATCACCGCGATGATCGATTGCGACGATGCCACCCTGCTATGCGCGGCGCGCGGAAACATCGCGCCGCCGCCTCCCGGCCCCAGGGCGAATGAAAAGCCGCAGGCGCAGGCATCCGTCTCCTCTGGCTCCGTCTGGCGAGCCTTCTTCAGTCGCCATATCCAGGGCCGGATGGCGTGAGGAACAGTCTCGCGCGCCGTCACGGGAAATTCCCGCGATGGGGGCACGGCCATTCCGCATGACACTACGTGAATGCCGGCACCGCGTCGGTACGCAAGCGGGCATGCCCGCTTGCGATTGCGGGACTTGGCTGATGAACCCATATCGCATTGCTGCCTCTGCCTCGCCAGCGAATGTGTCAGTCCTGCCGGGCAGCTTTGCTGCCGTCGCGCTTCAGCTGGAAACTGTCCGGCAAATGTCCGGAGAATGTCTGAAGAAGAAGTCTGAAATGCCGAAGCGCGGGCGCGCATCAAGCCGTAAGACAACCGGTACGGGACCGTACCGATTCTTATTTCAATCCCGGGCATGATGCCGCCGGTTGCCTTTTGACTTTCCGCGCATACCGGATGCCATGAACGAGACTGCAGCGAAGATCGGCTTTACGTCACTTGCCCATGGGCTGCATGCATATCGCCATTGATTGTTGCCGCTGTTCGACATAAGACTGAAGACAGCGCGTCGCATGCGCACCTCCTGCCCGAAGAACCGGAGATAAGACATGGAAGAAGATCTCGTTCAGCGGATACGGTCCAATCCCAACTATCAGCGGCTGGTATCGACCCGTTCTACCTACGGATGGGTGCTCGCCGGGATGATGATGGTCGTGTATTACGGCTACATTCTCCTGGTTGCCTTCGGCAAGACCCTGCTTTCCACCAGGATCGGCGACGGCGTGATGACCTGGGGTATTCCGATCGGACTCTTTGTGATCGTATTTACCGTGGCCATCACCGGCATCTACGTCTGGCGCGCCAATCGCGAATTCGACGACCTGACGGCTCAGATTCGCAAGGAGGTGCTGTAATGTCGACCCGGAACCGCATCCTGAGCACACTGACGCTGCTTGCCCTGTGCGGGGCGGTCTGGGGAGCCGGCGGCGACCTTGGCCAAATGCAGAAGCAGCCGACCAACTGGACTGCGATCTCCATGTTCGCTGTCTTTGTGGTGTTTACCCTGTTCATCACGAAATGGGCCGCCAGCAAAACCAAGTCCGCCGCGGATTTCTATACGGCCGGCGGCGGCATCACCGGCTTCCAGAACGGCCTGGCAATCGCGGGCGACTATATGTCCGCGGCATCTTTCCTCGGGATATCGGCCGCGGTTTATTCGAACGGCTATGACGGCCTGATTTATTCGATCGGCTTTCTGGTCGGCTGGCCCGTCATCACCTTCCTGATGGCCGAGCGGCTGCGTAACCTCGGCCGCTTCACCTTCGCCGACGTGGCTGCCTATCGCTTCGAGCAGACACCGATCCGCGTATTCGCGGCCTCGGGCACGCTGGTGGTGGTGGCGTTCTACCTGATTGCCCAGATGGTCGGCGCCGGACAGCTGATCAAGCTGCTGTTCGGCCTGGAGTACTGGCTTGCCGTGGTGATCGTCGGCACGCTGATGATGGTTTATGTTCTGTTCGGGGGCATGACGGCGACCACATGGGTCCAGATCATCAAGGCCGGCCTGCTGCTCGCGGGCGCGACGTTCATGGCAGTCATGGTGCTGGCGCAGTTCCATTTCAATCCCGAAGCGCTGTTTGCCAAGGCGGTCGACGTCCATGCCAAGAAGGATGCCATCATGGGTCCCGGCACCTTCATCAAGGATCCGATTTCCGCCATTTCATTCGGCATGGCGCTGATGTTCGGCACGGCAGGGCTGCCGCACATCCTGATGCGGTTCTTTACCGTGCCAAGCGCCAAGGAAGCGCGCAAGTCCGTGTTCTGGGCGACGACATGGATCGCCTACTTCTACCTGCTGACATTCATCATCGGCTTTGGCGCCATCGTGCTGGTCAGCACCAACCCGGTATATAAGGATGCGCTTGGCGGCTTGCTGGGCGGCAACAACATGGCTGCCATCCACCTTGCGAACGCCGTTGGCGGCAATGTGTTCCTCGGTTTTATCTCCGCGGTGGCCTTCGCCACGATTCTTGCCGTGGTCGCCGGGCTGACGCTGTCCGGCGCTACTGCGGTTTCGCATGACCTTTATGCGACCGTGTTCAAGAAAGGCAAGGCGGCCAGCGATAAGGAATTGCGCGTTTCGCGGTATACGACAGTCGCGCTGGGCGTCGTGGCGGTGATTCTCGGGATTGCGTTCGAGAAGCAGAACATCGCGTTCATGGTGTCCCTGGCCTTTGCCGTTGCGGCATCGGCTACCTTCCCCGTGCTGTTCATGGCTGTGCTCTGGAAAGACTGCACGACGCGCGGCGCGACCATCGGCGGCTTTCTCGGCCTGATCACCGCGGTCGGGCTGACCATTGTCTCCAAATCGGTCTGGGTGGATGTATTCGGCTACAAGGATGCGATCTTTCCGTACACATCGCCTGCCTTGTTTTCGATGACCGCAGGCTTTGTCGGCATCTGGCTGTTCTCGATTCTCGACAATAGCGATCGTGCCCGGGTTGACCGCGCAGGGTACGAGGCGCAGAGAGTCCGGTCGGAAACCGGCATTGGCGCGTCGGGCGCTTCCGGCCACTGAAGGACGTGCCGTGTTGCGCCGCAACCTTGTCGGACACCGCCTGATCGCGCTGTTTGCCCTGGGCTGGCTGCTGTTCAACTATCCGCTGCTGGCCCTGTTCAACAACACGCTCACCTGGTTCGGCATCCCGCTGTTGTACGCCTATCTGTTCGCCGCATGGGCGGTGCTTATCGTTCTGCTGGCAGTCACCGCGGAGCAGGAAGCACCGCGAAAAGGAAACCCTCAGTTCGCCCCGCCCGCACCTGCGCCGAGGGACTGACATGCTGCAGGGCTGGGTCGTTGCGCTGGCGTCGTTCACGTACCTTGGCATGCTGTTCGCCATTGCGTATTACGGCGACAAGCGCTCGGACGCGGGCGCCAGCGTCATCAACAACCCATACCTGTATGCGTTGTCGCTGGCCGTGTACGCCACCTCGTGGACATACTACGGCAGCGTCGGCCGCGCCGCCGTCAGCGGCATCGGCTTCTTGCCCATCTACCTCGGCCCTACACTGATGGCGGCGCTATGGTGGACCGTGCTGCGCAAGATCATCCGTATCAGCAAGAACAACCGCATCACGTCGATTGCCGATTTCCTGGCTTCGCGATACGGCAAGAGCGCGCTGCTTGGCGGCCTTGTCACGCTGGTGTCGGTGGTGGGCATCGTGCCTTATATCGCGCTGCAACTAAAGGCCGTCTCGGCGAGCGTGGCGGTACTGGTGCATTCCGCCGACATCGGCATCCGGCGCGGCACGGCAGGGCCGGTGTGGTCGGACACCACGCTGTACCTCGCGCTGATGCTGGCCATATTCACCATCCTGTTCGGCGCCCGCCATATCGATGCTGCGGAGCGCCATGAGGGCATGGTCGCCGCGATTGCGTTTGAATCGCTGGTAAAGCTGGCGGCCTTTCTCTCGGTAGGGATCTTCGTCACCTTTGGCCTGTACGATGGCTTCGGGGATCTGTTCGGGCGCGCGGGCGCGGTTCCCGCGCTGAAGGCGCTCCTGACATTGAATGGCGGTACCGTGACATTCGGCAGCTGGGCCGCGCTGGTATTCCTGTCGATGCTGTCGATCCTGCTCCTGCCGCGCCAGTTCCAGATCGCCGTGGTCGAGAACGTCGACGAGAATCACCTCAGGAAAGCCATCTGGATGCTGCCCTTGTACCTCCTGGCGATCAATCTCTTTGTGTTGCCGATCGCCTTCGCAGGCGTGCTGCGCTTTCCGGGCGGCCAGGTCGACCCGGATATGTTCGTGCTGGCGTTGCCGCTGCAGGAAGGCGCTCCGGCGCTGACGCTCCTTGTGTTCATCGGCGGGCTGTCGGCCGCGACCGGCATGGTCATCGTCGAAACCATCGCGCTCAGCACCATGGTCTGCAATGACCTGGTGATGCCCTTGCTGCTGCGCCTGAAGCCCCTGCGGTTCGGCCATCGCGCCGATATCAGCGCGATGCTGCTCGCGATCCGGCGCGCGGCCATCGTGCTGTTGATGATGCTGGGATACGCCTACTTCCGCCTGGCCGGCGAAGCGTACGCGCTGGTCTCGATCGGCCTGATCTCGTTCGCGGCCGTGGCGCAGTTCGCGCCCGCGATGCTGGGCGCCATCTATTGGAAGAACGGCACGCGGCGCGGCGCGCTGGCTGGCCTCGGCGCAGGCTTCCTGCTCTGGCTGTACACGCTCCTGCTGCCATCGTTCGCGCAGTCCGGCTGGCTGCCGGCCAGTTTTGTCGAATACGGGCCGTTCGGCATCGGGTGGCTGAAGCCGCAGCAACTGTTTGGCCTGGCCGGGCTGGACCCGGTCTCGCATGCGCTGTTCTGGAGCATGCTGGCGAACGTCGGCGGCTATGCCGGCGTGTCGCTCACCAGTCCGCAAAGCGCGGCGGAACGGGTGCAGGCCATCCTGTTCGTGGATGCCTATGCCCACGGCGGCAGCGCACTGGGTTCCCATGTGTGGCGCGGCAGCGCTTCGGCCGAAGCGGTACTTGCGTTGTTGCGGCGCTTCCTTGGCGGCGTACGGGCCGACGAAGCGTACGCGCGGTTCCACCGCGAGCGTGCCGGCGCCAGCCCGCTGGCCGCCGACGCCGCGCTGGTGCATTTCGCGGAAATCCAGCTGGCAGGTGCGATCGGCGCCGCATCGGCGCGCGCGATGATCGCCTCGGCGGTGAATGAAGAGCCGCTCGGCCTGGACGAAGTCATGGCAATACTGGATGAGACCTCGCAAGCGGTCGCCTACAGCCGGCAACTGGAACAGAAWTCGCGAGAACTGGAGATGGTATCGGCCGGACTCAAGGCCGCCAACATGCGGCTCACCGAGCTTGATCACATGAAGGACGACTTTATTTCGACAGTGACGCACGAGTTGCGYACCCCGCTTACGTCAATCCGCGCGTTCTCCGAAATTCTTCGCGACCATCCCGATCTTGCCGCTGCCAGGCGCAGCGAATACCTTGACATTGTGATCAAGGAAAGCGAGCGCCTCACACGTCTCATCAACAACGTGCTCGACCTTGCCAAGATCGAATCCGGCAGCACCGAATGGCACCCCGTGCCACTAGACTTGAAACAAGTGATCGAGGATGCGGTAAGCGCCACCCGGCAACTGTTTGCGGACCAGCGCATTCAGCTTGAGCTGCACCTGCCGCCGCAGGTCCCGCTGATACTGGCCGACCCCGACCGGCTGATGCAGGTGATGCTCAACCTGCTGTCGAACGCGGCAAAGTTCTGCGACCGCGCGGACGGCCGGGTCGCGGTGAGCCTGGAGGCGGCGGGCGGCAATTTGCGCGTCGCGGTGCGCGACAACGGTTGCGGCGTGCGCCCGCAGGATCGGGAGCTGATCTTCGACAAGTTCCGCCAGGGCGGCGACAGGCTGGCGGGCAAGCCCCAGGGCACCGGGCTCGGATTGCCGATCAGCCGGGAAATCATCCGCCATTTCGGCGGTGCGCTGTGGCTGGAGACCACGCAGGACAACGGCGCGGTATTCGTATTCACGCTGCCGCTGCCGAACGCACCGGAGACAACGTCATGACCCACAAAGTCCTTATCGCCGACGACGAACCGAACATCGTGATCTCCCTGGAATTCCTGATGCAGCAGAGCGGCTACGAGGTGGGCATCGCGCGCGACGGGGAGGAAGCCCTGGCGCAGATGGCCGCGTTCCAGCCCGATCTTGTCCTGCTCGACATCATGCTGCCGCTGCGCAGCGGCTTCGAGGTCTGCCAGAAGATCCGCGAGAACAAGGCCTGGGATCGGGTCAGGGTGGTCATGCTATCGGCGAAGGGGCGGGACCTTGAGGTGAGCAAGGGCCTCGCGCTGGGCGCCGATGCGTACATCACCAAGCCGTTTTCCACCAAGGAGCTGGTTGAGAAGGTGGGCGCATTGCTCGCGAGCTGTCAGAGAGACCCCGAATGATTCGAACGTGGATCGCCGGGCACCGCTTCGGCGTGACATTGGCGCTGCTCTTCCTGGCGCAGTTGCTGCTCGCCGGCGCGATCCTCCTGCCGCTCGCGATCGACCTGCCGGACGCGCAGCGCACCTGGTTGCGCGCGTTGCTGCTGCAGCGCGGCGCGCTGTGGATTGCCCTCGCGTTGCTGCTGCTGCTTGGCCTGGGCATTGGCCTGAAAGCCCTGTTCGACGCCTACCTGACGCCGGTCGCGCGGCTGGCCGAAGACGCCGCGCTGCTTGCGGCCAACCCCGGTCATCGCATCGCGCCACAGGGCGCGCGCGATGTGCGCATCCTGGTCGACAAGCTTAACCTGCTGGCGGCGTCCCATCAGGCCGTGCACGACGACGTGCAGGCCAGGATCGAGCTGGCGAACCGCGCGCTGGCCGAGGAGAAGAACCGGCTCGCCGCGCTCATGGCGGAGCTTGCGCTGAGCGTGCTGGTCTGCAATATCGAAGGGCGAATATTGCTCTACAACGACAGCGCCAGGCAGTTGCTGGAAGCTGGCCGGGGCGGCGCGCCCGCGGCTGGCATTGCGGCAATCGGCCTGGGCCGCTCCGTGTTCGGCGTGATCGAGCGGGGTCTCATCCTGCACGCGCTGGAACAGCTGCAGCACCAGCTCCGCGAGGGCGGGGCCCGCGGGGCGCGGCCGGTATCCGGATTCGTCGCCACGCTGTCGCAGGGCCAGATCGTGCGCGCGCACATGGCACCCGTGTTCGACAGCGCGCATACCCTCAACGGCTTCGTGCTGACGCTGGAAGACATCACCCGCAACGTCGAGGCCGACAACCGCCGCGACGCGTTGCTGCAGTCGCTCACGCAAGATGCGCGCGCCACGCTGGCGAATCTCCTTACGGCGGTGGAAACCCTCCAGGCGTTCCCGGCAATGAACGCTGAGAAGCGAGCCCAGCTTACCGGCATCATCGACGACGAATCGCAGCGCCTGGTGGGCCAGATCGGCCGTGCCGTGGATCAGCGCGGCGCCGGGATGGACAGCCATCAGGAGCTTGAAGAGATGCGCGGCGCCGACCTGCTCGCGCTGCTGCTGCGGCGGATCGGCAGCCCGTCGCTCAGCGTAGCCGCCAGCGATGCGGTCGACGCCACGCTGTGGCTCAAGGTGGACAGCTATGCCTTGACCCAGGCGCTGGCTTATCTGGCGCAGCGGCTCGCTACCGAAGCCGGCGTCACCGAGTTGCGTTTCGGCCTGTGCCGTGCCGGCCGTCTGGCCTATCTCGACCTTACCTGGCGCGGCGCGCCGCCAACCGCCGACATGCTGCGGGCGTGGGAGAACGCACCATTGCAGGCCGGTGCGGCCCTCTCACTGAGCGCGCTGATGGCGCGTCAGGGCGGCGAGACCGTATGTTCGTCCGGCTCGTCGCCCGACATGGCCCGCTACCGTCTGATGCTGCCGGTCTCCGAGCCGCGGTCGGCGCTGGACAGCCTGCCGGCACAGCAAGGCCGCCCGGAGTTCTACGATTTCGACCTGTTCCACCAGCCGGGACAAAACGCCGAAATCGACCAGTGCCTGCTCGCGCAACTCAGCTACACGGTGTTCGATACCGAGACCACGGGGCTGGAGCCTGCCGCCGGCGATGAAATCATCTCCATCGGCGCCTTGCGCATCGTCAACGGCCGGCTGTTGCAGCGGGAGAGTTTCGAGCAGCTGATCCAGCCGCGGGGCGCGCTGAGCGCCGGGTCGATAGCGGTTCACGGCATCACGCACGCCATGCTCAATGGCCAGCCAATGATCGAAACCGTGTTGCCGCAGTTTCACCGTTTCGCCGCGGATACCGTGCTCGTCGCGCACAATGCCGCGTTCGACATGAAGTTCCTGCAAATGCTGGAGGAAAGAACCGGCACCGCCTTCACGCAACCCGTCCTCGATACGCTGCTGTTATCGCAGGTGATCCACCCCCATCAGACCGAGCACACACTGGAAGCGATCGCCAGCCGTCTCGGCGTGGCGGTGATTGGCCGCCATACCGCCCTGGGAGACGCGATCGTCACTGGCGAGGTCTTTCTCAAGATGACCCCGCTGCTCGCGGAAAAAGGCATTGTCACCCTGAAGGATGCCCGCGATGCCGCGCAACAGACCCTTTACGCGCGGCTCCGGTACTGAGGAACGTACAACCCATGAATGAGCCGCCCACGATCCATCCCGACGCCGTTTTCGACCCGCCCGATGCCCAGGCGGGCGCATTCATGCGAGACATGGAGGGCGCCCGCCGCCGCATCGCCGGCGCGCAGGACGGAGGCGGGCTGCAGCGGGCCGCCGCGGAGATCCGGGCGCTCTGGCATCGCGTGGCGGGCGAGACGGAAGCGGAGCCGCTTACGCGGCTGATCTCGACGCTGAACGATGCGTTGACACGGCGCGTGATAGACCTGGCCTGTGCGGGGCAGCAGTTGCAGGACGTACGCTGGTGCTGGATCGCGCTCGGCAGCGAAGGCCGCCAGGAACAGACGCTGTCGAGCGACCAGGACAACGGGCTCATCCTGGCTGGCAGCGGCGGCGCCCAGGCACTGCGCCAACGGATGCTGCCGCTGGCGCTACGCATCAACGAAGCGCTCGACGCCTGCGGGTTCCCGCTGTGCACCGGGCAAATCATGGCAAGCAATCCGCAGTGGTGCCTCGACCTGCACGAATGGCGGGAGCGCTTCGCGAGCTGGATCATCGAAGGCGATCCGCGGGCGCTGCTCAACGCCACCATCTTCTTCGACCTGAGGCCGCTTCATGGCGCGCACGATCTGGCACAGGCGTTGATCGACTGGCTCGCGGACATGGCGCCGGACAACCCGCGCTTTCTGTACCAGATGACCGAGAATGCGCTGCGGCGCAAAGCGCCGCTCGGCCTGCTGCGCGACTTCGCGGTGGCCAGGAGCGGGAAGTTCGCCGGTACGATCGATCTGAAACAGGATGCCGCCACGCTGTTCGTCGACGCGGCCCGCATCCACGGCCTGGCTTGCCGCGCCCGCGCCAGCAATACGGCCGATCGCCTCCGGCGCGCCGGCGAGGCGCGGCGCCTGGAGCCACAGGATGTGCAAGCGTGGATCGGCGCGTTCAATGGCATCCAGACGTTGCGCCTGAAGACACAGCAGCGCTGTTTCGCACGCGGCTCGGCCATGCACAATCGTGTGGACCCGAACGAACTGGACGCGGGCGAGCGGCGCGCCTTGCGCGACGCCTTGCGCCAGGCCCGCGCACTGCAGAAACACCTGGCGCTGGACTACCTCGGTTTTCGCCAGGGAATCTGATCCCGCCGGCACCGGGTACGGCAGCGTACCGACGTCCGGGCCGATTGCGCGCACCGTTTGCTGAATGCCTTGATCCACTTGTCGCAGGATGCCCGAACCCGCGGCGCGAGCAAGCGGATGGCGTGGCCCTATGCCCAACCTGCGCGCAGGAGTACGAAATGCAATCCATTGAATCGGTTCTCCAGGAACACCGCCTCTTTCCGCCGCCCGCTGATCTGGCGGCCCATGCGGCCATCTCAGGCATGGACGCGTACAAGACGCTGTTCGCTGAATCCGAACGCGACTACGACGGCTTCTGGGGGCGTCTCGCGCGCCAGGCGCTGACCTGGAAGACGCCGTTCTCCAAAGTGCTCGACGAGTCGAACGCACCTTTTTACACCTGGTTCGAGGATGGCGAGCTGAATGCCTCGTATAACTGCCTGGATCGCCATGTCGAGTCCGGCAGCGGCAACCGCATTGCCATTGTCTTCGAGGCCGACGATGGCACCGTGGCCGCCGTCACCTACCAGGACCTGCTGCAACGTGTGTGCCGCTTCGCGAATGCGCTCAGGAAGCGGGGCGTGAAGAAGGGCGACCGCGTGGTGATCTACMTGCCGATGTCGGTGGAAGGCGTGGTTGCCATGCAGGCGTGCGCGCGGATCGGCGCGACGCATTCGATTGTATTCGGCGGCTTCTCGGCAAAATCGCTGCACGAACGCCTTGTGGATGTGGGCGCCGTTGCACTTGTCACCGCGGATGAACAGATGCGCGGCGGCAAGGCACTACCGCTGAAGAATATCGCGGACGAAGCCCTGGCGCAGGGCGGCTGCGACGCGGTGAAGAGCGTGATCGTGTACAAACGCACGGGGGGCAAGGTGCAGTGGAACGCGGATCGCGACCTGTGGATGCACGAATTGACGCAGGCCGAAGCGGGCACCTGCGAGCCGGAGTGGGTCGGCGCCGAGCATCCGCTCTTTATCCTGTATACCTCCGGGTCGACCGGCAGGCCCAAGGGGGTCCAGCACAGCACCGGCGGCTTCTTGCTGTGGGCCGCGCAGACCATGAAGTGGACCTTCGACTGGAAGCCCGCGGATGTGTTCTGGTGTACCGCCGACATTGGCTGGATCACCGGCCACAGCTATATCGCCTATGGCCCGCTCGCGGTCGGCGGCACCCAGGTGATGTTCGAAGGCGTGCCGACTTACCCGAACGCGGGCCGCTTCTGGGACATGATCGCCAGGCACAAGGTCACGGTCTTCTACACCGCGCCAACGGCGATTCGTTCACTCATCAAGGCCGCGGCGGTCGACGCAAAGGTGCACCCGTCGAACTACGACCTGTCGTCGCTGCGCATCCTCGGCACCGTCGGCGAGCCAATCAATCCGGAAGGGTGGATCTGGTACTACACCAACGTCGGAGGATCACGCTGCCCGATTGTCGATACCTGGTGGCAGACCGAGACCGGCGGCCACATGATCTCGCCGCTGCCGGGCGCGACCCCGCTTGTGCCGGGCTCGTGCACGCTGCCGCTGCCAGGCATCATGGCGGCGGTCGTCGATGAAACCGGGCAGGACGTGCCTGCCGGCCAGGGCGGGATCCTGGTCATCAAGCGGCCGTGGCCCGCGATGCTGCGCACCATCTGGGGCGACCCGGAGCGCTATCGGACCAGCTACTTCCCGGAAGAGCTGGGCGGCAAGCTGTACCTTGCCGGCGATGGCGCGGTGCGCGATCCCGAGACGGGCTACTTCACCATCATGGGCCGCATCGACGATGTGCTCAATGTGTCCGGCCACCGGCTCGGCACGATGGAGATCGAGTCGGCACTGGCCGCGAACGCGCTGGTTGCCGAGGCTGCCGTGGTCGGGCGGCCGGACGAGGTCACAGGCGAAACCGTGATCGCGTTCGTGGTGTTGAAGGGAGCGCGCCCGGAGGGCGAGGCGGCGGAGAAGATCGCCAACGAGCTGCGCGCGTGGGTGAGCAAGGAGATCGGGCCGATTGCGAAACCCAAGGACATCCGGTTCGGCGACAACCTGCCCAAGACGCGTTCGGGCAAGATCATGCGCCGCCTGCTGCGCTCGCTGGCGAAGGGCGAAGAGATTACTCAAGACATATCGACGCTGGAGAATCCGGCGATCCTCGATCAGCTCCGCTGAGCCGGAGCGGCGCCGCCGCACGTCGCTTCGGGCTACCCCAGACGGTGGGAGACGCACGCGCTCAGCGCTGCGTCTCCCGCTCGTACCGGTCCTGCTCCCAGTACGGCGGCCGGCCATAGTATTCGTGGATGCTGGTGGCCCACTGCGGGTCCGCCATGCTTGGCCAATGGTCCTTGTCGAAACCGGGCGCGGCCTCCAGCACTTCCTTGTCGATGCCCAGCACGAAGCTCTTGCGCTGGATGTCGAGCGTCAGCGCGGACCAGGGGACGGCGAAGAGCTTTTCGCCCATGCCCAGGAAGCCGCCAAAGGACAGCACCGCATAGGCGATACGCCCGCCGGGCACGTCCAGCATGATGTGGTCGACCTTGCCGAGCTTGTCGCCGCCCGGGCCGATCACCGGGTTGCCTTCCAGCGTATCGGCAGCCATCAGGAAAGGCCCGGGCCCCGCGCCGTTCTTCTCGATGTTGCCGACGATGGCGGCACGCGGGCCGCTGCTGATGTGGTCAAGTTCATACGGATTCATGATTGGACTCCAGGGAGGGTGGTCATGCCATGCGCCAGACATTGGCCCGCGCATCCGCGCAGCCGCCGATCGCACCCGGCATTCGATAGACCGAGACTGACATCGACCGGCCATGGTGTCGGTACGATGGCGGACACGCAGATGTCTTTATTGGCACTTCGCGTGGGTTGGCCTCATGCGCGCATTGTCGCCAGCATGGCGCAGACAGCCGCCGCCATCAGCATGGTCACGACCATGCTCGGCACGGAGATCACGCCGTTGATGACGGCGCTCCAGTACAAGGCTTGCCACCAACATAGCCGGTTCCCGGACGCTTTCCCTCCCGCTCACCCGCGGCGTGCGTCTTGAGAGGCGCACGCCGCCCCCTTTGCCTATACTCAGTGACAAGTTGTTCGCAAGCGCCGTGCGCGTCCCGCACGCGAGCCGCCGGAGGGCCACTCATGGAGTTCAAGGACTACTACGCGATGCTGGGCGTGGAGCGCACGGCCACGCAGGATGACATCAAGCGTGCCTACCGCAAGCTCGCGCGCAAGTATCACCCTGACGTCAGCAAGGAGCCGGATGCGGAAGCCCGGTTCAAGGACGTGGCCGAAGCGTACGAGGCGCTGAAAGACGCGGAAAAGCGCGCGGCCTACGACGACGTGGGGGCGCGCTACAAGCACGGCCGCGAGTTCACTCCGCCGCCGGGATGGGATAGCGGCTTCGAGTTCAGCGGCGGCGATGCCGGTCGCGACCCGGAGATGGATCACAGCGATTTCTTCGAATCGCTGTTCGGGGCGAGGCCGGCGCAGGGCCGCGGCGCGCGCCATGCCGGCCGTATGGCCGGGGCGGATCATCACGCCAAGGTGCAGATCGATCTGAAGGACGCATACCGGGGAGGGCGCCGCACCATTTCGCTGCGCACGCCGCAGGTGGACGCCAACGGCCATGTCCGCTTGCAGGAGCGGCAACTGGACGTGAATATTCCCAAGGGCGTTCGCGGGGGACAGCATCTCCGGCTTGCCGGGCAAGGCGGCCCGGCGATTGGAGACGCGCCCGCCGGCGACCTGTACCTCGAGATCGAGATCGCGCCGCACCCGCGGTTCCGCGTCGACGATCGCGACGTCTACCTGGACCTGCCCGTCGCCCCTTGGGAAGCTACCCTGGGCGCCAGCGTCGACATACCCACGCCGGACGGCAGCGTGCTTCAACTCAGCGTGCCGCCGGGCTCGTCGGCTGGCCGCAAGCTGCGGCTCAGGGGCAAGGGCCTTCCCAGCACGCCGCCCGGCGACCTGTACGCGGTGCTCTCCATCGCCTTGCCGCCTGCCGACACGGAGCAGGCCAGGCAGGCGTACCGGGAGATGGCCAAGACCTTTAGCGGTTTTTCGCCGCGCCGTTCAACGGAGGCTTGATGCGATGAGCAATCAAAGCGGTTCGACGCTACAAGGCGTGCTTGTCGAGGAAGAGGTTCAGTTCACGCTGGTCGAACTGAGCGTGGCCTGTCACGCCGACATGGAGCAGGTGGTGGCCCTTGTCGAGGAAGGCGTGCTGACGCCGCGCGGCGAGGATGCGCAGGGCTGGCGCTTTGAGGGCGCCGCCCTGTCGCGCGCCCGCGCGGCGCTGCGTTTGACACGCGACCTGGAGCTGGGGCCCGCGGGCGTTGCACTCGTGCTTGACCTGCTGGACGAGATCGGGGCGCTCAAGGCGAAACTACGCCGCGCCAACCTGGCCTGAATGGCGTCCCTGTCCGGCCGCGCACAGATAATGCCACCGGAGGCCGCCGCGGGACCCGGGGCAATGGAGACAACGATGGCATTCCCCTACAACGTTCCTGACGAGTTTGTCCAGGGTTTCATCAAGTCGGGGCAAAGCCTGTGGCAGGCCATGGCGCCGACCGGCGCCGGCCCCTTCGCCGATCTGCAGTTGAACTACTTCCAGCAGCAGTTGGCGCTGTGGACACGGATGATGGTCAACATCGCGGGCGAACCGGCGGAGCCGGTGGTCGCACCCGAGCGCGGCGACCGCCGCTTCGGCGCCATCGAATGGCGCGACAATCCCGCCTACAGCCTGCTCAAGCAGAGCTACCTCCTCAACGCCAGGCTGGCCAGCGACATGGTGGAGGCCGCGGATCTGGACGAACCCGCCAGGCAACGGCTGCGCTTCTATACGCGCCAGTTCATCGACTCGATGAGCCCGGCCAACTATGCCGCCACCAACCCGGAGGTGATGCAGCTCGCATTCGAGACGCAAGGCGAGAGCCTGAAGGCCGGGCTCGGCAACCTGCTCGCGGACATGCGCAAGGGCGGGCTGTCGATCACCGATGAGTCCGCGTTCGAGATCGGCAAGAACGTGGCCGTGTCCGAAGGCGCGGTGGTGTTCGAAAACGCGCTGTTCCAGCTGATCCAGTACGCACCCCTGACCGGGCGGGTGGCAACGCGCCCGCTGCTGATCGTGCCGCCGTCCATCAACAAGTTCTACATCCTCGACCTGCAGCCCGAGAACTCGTTTGTGCGGTTCGCCGTCGGACAAGGCTACACAGTCTTCCTGGTGTCGTGGCGCAACCCCGATGCCAGTTGCGCCCACGTCACGTGGGACGACTACCTGAGCCTGGGGGTGATGAAAGCGATCGAGGTGGCGCTGGCCATCGGCGGTGCCGACAAGCTCAACGCGCTTGGCTGGTGCGTAGGTGGCACGATCCTCTCTTCCGCGCTCGCGGTGCTGCGCGCGCGCGGCGACACCTCCGTGGCCAGCCTGACCCTGCTGACCACCATGCTCGATTTCCGGGACCCCGGCGACCTTGGCGTATTCATCGACGAGCAGGGCGTAGCAGCGCGCGAGCGGGCGATCGGCCAGGGCGGCATCTACCCCGGATCGGAACTCGGCTTCGTGTTCCAGACGCTGCGCGCCAATGACCTGATCTGGCCGAATGTCATCAACCACTACCTGAAGGGCAAGTCGCCCGAAGCATTCGACCTGCTTTACTGGAATGCCGACAGCACCAACCTGCCGGGGCCGATGTATACCTGGTACCTGCGGAACATGTACCTGGAGAACAACCTGTGCGTGCCGAAGCGGCTGACAATGTGCGGCACGCCCGTGGACCTCGGCGCGATCGATCTGCCCAGCTATGTGCTGGCGACGCAGGACGACCACATCGTGCCCTGGAAGTCCGCCTACCGGACGACGCAACTGGTCGGTGGCGAGACGCAGTTTGTGCTTGGCGCGAGCGGGCACATCGCGGGTGTCATCAATCCGGCGTCGAAGAACAAGCGCAGCTACTGGGCTGGCGGCACCCTGGGGGATGACGCCGGGCAGTGGCTTGCCAGTGCCACGGCGACGCCGGGGAGCTGGTGGCCCCATTGGATCAAGTGGCTCGCGCCCAAGGCCGGGAAGGCCATCGACGCACCCCGCCAGGCCGGCAGCAAGACGTACCCCGTGATCGAACCGGCACCCGGGCGCTACGTCAAGGAACGGGCGGGCTGAGCGATGGCGCGCTGAATCGGGAAACTGCGTGACGTGAAGGAGCGCGCTCCCGCTCAGGGGAGCACGCGCCGCGTCTTAGCGAAGCTGCTCGTCGATATAGCAGAACACGGCCGTGCCACTGCCGTATTCGGTGTCGCGCGTGGTGAATGCCCCGGACAAGCAGATAAACACGGTCATGCATGCGACGGCGGCAAGCAGGCAGAGCGTCAGGATGGATAGCTTTTGCATGGCTAAGCCCTCCGGCAATCATTAGACGTCGATACCACGTTCATTCTCCTGACGAGGCCGCAAGCACCGGGGCCGGCGCTCACACGTCTATACGCATTTCTCATGCCTGCGTCCGGCAGGCGACACTGCCGCCGGATTATGCTTCACGGGATACGCGTGGAGGGGAAATCGTTGGGCCGCACCATACAGTCCTGGCGACTTGTGTGTGTCCGGGAGCGACAGTGCATGACGCCCCGGATGGCCGGTCAGGCCATTGGGCGACGCCTCGCCGGGCGAGGCGTGAGGCAATGGTCAGGCGATGTCGCGCACCCTCAGCCGTACCGCCGGATCGCCCAGCACCACGTAATTGCGCGCATCGTCCCGCGCCACCCAGCGTAGCGCGATCTCGGTATCGGAAACGGCGGCACCCGCGCCGCGGTCGCGCAGCAACTCGGCCAGTTCCGTGCTGAGCGCGGCCCAGCGGATGTTGAAGCGATCCGTGGCCTGCCCCACGCGCTCGCCCCGCAGCAGGCTGCCGATCACGTCGCGGAATCCCTGGGTCTGCGGGTCCGCGCGCTCTGACTGGAAGCCGTAAGCCCAGGCCCTGTCGACATGCCCGAGCACCGCCAGCGCGCCGCCGTGGGGATGCGCAAGCAGCCGCTGCGGCAGGCGGGCGGTGAAGGGGGCCGGCGCGAGCCGCGCGGGGGCGACGGCGTCGCGGCCGAAATTGTCGAACTCGGGGCAGCCGGCGCCATAGCAGGCAAAGCAGAACTGGATGAGGCCGTGGCACTGCGCGTCGTCGGGCACATCTTGCGCGGCGAACCAGTGCTCGGGGCCGATTGCGCCGTAGCCTGGCCAGTCCTGGCAGACGATGGCGCCCTGGGCGCCGGCAAGGCGCGCATCGTCCGCGCGAAAGCCCATGCCGTGGGAGCCGGTGAAGAGCAGGGCGGGCGGGCCGTCCGGGCCTTTGCCGCGCAAGACTTCGGCCAGGGCGGATTTGGTGGCCGCTTCCCCCAGCAAGGCTTGCATGGCAAAGCCCTGGCGCTCGCCGAGGGCTTTGGCTTGCGCGGTGCCAAGGCTGAGCGGGGTGGCCAGTTGCCGCGTGAGCAACTGCGTGGCGCGATCGAAGTCGTGGCAGGTGGCGAACAGCGCGATCCGGCGCCGGGCTGTCACGCTGGCCATGGTTTCGTAGGCCGTCACGCTGTCCGCGTAGCTGCGAAAATCAGCCAGCTGCGGAAAATCCAGCCGCCCCACCGCCCAGTACAGGTCGAGCGTGTATTGGAAGGCAAACGATATCTTGTCGGGCGGCCCGACCAGCACGAGGTAGTAGGGCACGCCCAGGGCCGGATCCACCACGTTGAGCGAGACCTTGTGCCGCGCCAGCCAGGTGGCGGCGCTCTCGCCGGGCAGGCAGCCGTCCGCGCCCTGGAATATCGTGACCTGTCCGGCCTCCCGGTGCCGCCAGGCGATCAGCGGCGCGAGGGCGTCCAGGTAAGGCGCGGGATCGACGTCGGAGGGAAACAGCAAGCCCCAGCCGGCCTCGTCCAGCTTGTCGCCGTCGACATCGCCCAGCACGGCGTAGGTCTCGGCCTGCCGGGCCTTCTCCGCGGCGCGTTCGGGCGCACGGCGTCCCGCGTGCTCGTGCGCGGTGAACGCGGCGACAGCCTGCGCGTCGATGTCCGCGAGCGGGCGTCCGGTGTCGGCCTGGATGCCGAGCGGGATGGGCATGGATTCGTCGGTCATGGTAGTGCTCCCGGTCGCGCTCGTCATCTCGCTCAGGTTCGGATTCAGGCCCCGGCCAGCGCGGCCTGCCAGATCAGGTGGGCGACTTCGGGGCCGTCGATGTCGTTGTGCGCGCCCGAGACGCCGCTCTTGTGGCAGATGTACTCGCTGGCCTCGATGTTCAGCACCTTGCCGCCAGTCATGGCGTAGTGGCCGTCGTAGGGCTGCAGGGGCGCGTCCGTGGCGCCGTCGATGCCCTGGATGCCGAACGCGCCGATGGCGCCGAAGGCGGGATAGGCCTGCGCGGGTTCGAAGGCGACCTGGCCGGCCACGCCGGCGGCCCACGGATACAGCGAGCCGACTGCCGTATCGTGCCGCGAGCGGGTCACCACCAGCGGCCCGCTGACCTTGCCGTCCGGCAGCACCTGGTGGCAGTAGCCCGCCGTGCCGGGCCGCACGGGGATATCCGGCGCGTAGGCCCATAGCGACATCGCGCCCTGTACCAGCACGCACGACGCCACGGGGCGCCGCAGCGCCGCCGTGCCGCCCGGCCCGCCCAGCGCGGCGGACATGACGACGGCGCCGAAGCTGTGGCCCATCAGGTGGATGCGCGCCGCCGGCAAGGCATCGCCGATGCGGTTGACCAGGGGATGCACGCCGCTTTCTCCCACGGTCTGGGCGCGCTTCTTCATATTCCAGAAGGACAGCTGCCGCAGCGGTGCCAGCAAGCCGCCCAGCACGGAGCCGCCGAACGTGGCGCCCAGCTGGGTGGCTTCGGCGAAGGAGGCATCGGGATCGAACGGCAGGCGGTCGGCGCCGGCATCGCCTCCCACCCCCTCGCTGCCGAGCGCGAGCGCCTGGTCGAGTTGCAGGTAGGCCAGGCGCGCGGCTTCCGGCAGGCTGGCGGCATCCGCCTGGGTGCGCGCGGCCTCGAAGATGGCCGCCAGCGCGGCACGCACTGGCGGCGTGTCGCCCAGACGCTGCGCATAAGCATCGACCATGGCTTGCGCGCCCGCCCCTGCGAACGGCGCAAAGCTGGTATCGCCGCCCAGTTCCTCGTCGCCCCACGGCAGGCTGGGCCAGTGCACGCCGATATGGGCAACGGCGAAATCCGGGTGTCGCGCGCGCATCTCCTGCTCGTCGCCGACGCTGCGCGCGAAGGCGCCGATCCAGCGGTCGTACTGGTTGCGCGCCGCGGGCAGGTCGCCCTGCCAGCCGTGGCTCCAGAGAAAGACATCGGTGGGCGCGCTGTCCCGCCATTGCGGCAGCAGACGCTCGGACAAATGTCCGCCGACGCCGTCCGGGTCGTCGTTGCGTTCGTTGCCGGCGGCGTCCAGTGCCAGCAGCGCATAGCTGGCGCTGGTACCCGCAATGGTCTGGATGGGCATGGCGTGCTCCTCTTCCGGTCAACTCAGTCGATAAAGGCGTCGATAAAGGCGTCGATCAACCTGTTGATCAACGCATTCACCGTATTCAACGTGCTTCACATGCGGTCGGCGATGGCGTATCGCCCTTGAAGAAATCGGCTTTCTGCCGGGCCGTAAAGCCACCGCCGGCAATGGCGCAGGCCTGCTTGCGCCATTGCTCCATATCGAGATCCCAGATCGCGGCAAGCCCGGTGCCCGCCGCATACAGCCAACGGCCGTCGTCGCTGACGGAGAGGGCGGCCACGGGTTGCCGCGGGTCGCGATAGAGCGTTTGCGGGATCGGCAGTGGCCGGTCGGTCTCGCGGTCGAGCAGGAAGAGATTGCCATGGTCGTCCCCGGCGACGACAAACGGCGCGTCTGGCGCGGCCAGCGCGGTGATGACGCCCGCGGCATCTTGTTTGAGGATGGTGGCCCGGGCGCGCACCGGCTGGCCCGGCGAGGCCGGGGACTTCGGCAATGCCAGGCGGTACACCTTGCCCAGATAGTTGCCGGCCACCAGCGTGTCGCCGCGCGCGCCGAAGGCAAGACTGGTGATCTGGCCGCGCGGCAGGTCTTCGAAACGCTGGACCATGACCGCCCTGGCGTCGGCGCAATCGGTCCCGGCGAGCTCGATCCGCCACAGGCCGATGCTGTCGTCCTCGGCCACGGCGAGTTCGCTGGCGCCGGGCCGGAAGGTGGCATAGGCCGCGCGCGCCAGCGGCTCGGGCAGCGGGATCCGGCAGGCGTCGGCTTCTGCGGTGGCTTCGGTGGCGGATGCAGCGGCCGCGGCAGGCGTGGCCGCGCCGGCGTCGGGCGGCAGACGCCATAGTTCCAGGCGCCGGGCTTCGGCGGGTTCGCCCGAACGGATCGCCAGCAGGCGCGCATCGTCGCTGAGTGTCAGGCGCGCGCTGGTGCCCGCCATTACGCCAGGCAGGATCGCATTGCCGGTGCCATCGGCCGCAAGCATCCAGACCTGGCCGTTGTCATCCGCCACCACAAGGCGCCGCGCGCCACGCGCCCAGTCCAGCGCGCGCACCGGCGCGGCCGGCATGGAAACCGGCCGCCGGCTCGCTGGATTGCCGGCCTCCGCCTGCAATATGACCAGCCTGCCGCTTTCGGTCGCGGCGGCCACCGGCGGGGTGACGCCCGTCAGCGCCAGCAGTAGCGGCGGCGCGCCATCCTGCCCGCGCGAGAGGATCCGTGCCATCGGATGGCGCGGCGCGTCGAAGCGCATCTGCAGCAGCTCGCCCTGTTCGGTGGAGGCAAACAGGCGCTGGTCGCGGCCGGCCAGCGCCAGTCCGGTGATCTGGCTCGGCAGGTCCAGCAGCTCGTTGCGCGTGAACTGCATACGCTCGGGGTCGAGCCGCCAGCGGATCACGCGGCCATCCCAGCCGCCGGAGAGCAATTGCTTGTCGTCGGTGAAGACCAGCCGCACCACGGCATCGTCGTGGCCCAGCAGCGCGCGCGGCCACAGCACGCCATCGGCGGTGCGCCACACGCTGATGCGGCCGCCGCGCGTGCCGGCCACGGCCAGGCTGCCGTCCGGACTGACGGCGATGCTGTGGTAGCCCGCGAACCAGTCGGTATTGTCCGCGGGCGCCGACAGTTCCTGTGCGGGGGTCTTCAACACAGCGGGGTCCGCCCCGGAGTCGGACGGCAGGCGCCACAGCCGGGCCTTGCCGTCGCGCGACGCGGTGGCGAGCTGCCGGCCTTGATCGAACAGCGCCACGTCGGTGATGCGCAGGGCGTGTGCGCGCCCGCTTGCCACCGGGCGCCGCCACGTGTCGCCGCCCTTGGCGAGATCCCACACAACGACGCGGCCGCCGTCGTAGCCCGCGGCCAGGCGCCGGCCGTCGCCGGACAGGGCCGAGACCGGACCCCATCCGCTTGCGCGGCTCGCCCCCGGCGGCTGCAGCACCGTGGCACGCGCGGGCTGCGCGATGTTCCACAACGCCACGCTGCCGTCCTGGCCGCCCGTGGCCAGCGTGCCGGCGCCGGTCAGCGCCAGCACGCGCATGCCGTCGGGATGCTGGTTGCGCAGCGCGGCCTCGTCCAGCCGCACCGTGCGGGCGCCGGGACCGAGCCCGGTGACGTCCACGATCCAGTGATTCGCGCCGAGCCTGGCGCTGACCCGATAGCCGGCATCGGCCTGCACCTCCAGGGTTTGCTCATCCGCGCGCGCCAGGTAGGCTTCGATATGGCGGGCACGATTCATGGTGCTGACCAGGGAGCGCCGGAAATCGAAGCCCGCCGGCGGGGAGTGGCCATGCAGGTCGCGCGTGCCCTCCACGGCCGCCAGCAGCGCGGCGTCCGGCGCGGGCCGCGAGCCGAGCAGCGAGAAAAGGGCGTTTTGCCGGGCGATGTCTTGCTTGGTGGCGCGCAGTTGCCAGGCCAGGATCGCAACGCCGATCAGAACCACGAACGTGACGAACGCCAGCGAATAGCCAAGGATATGCCAGCGCCGCGCGCGCTCCTGCTCCGCGCGATAGCGCTGGTAGGCCGCCAGGAAACGGTTTTCCGCTTCGCTGTGCCGGTCCTCGGCTTCGAGCAAGGTGTCGTCGAGTTCCTCGGTGGAGCTGAGCTTGCCGAAGACGCCGGGATTCTCGCCGGACAGGGCCCAGGCGCGCGCCAGCTGTTTCCAGTGCGGCAGGTACTGGGTGCGCCATTGCGCGTTGCTGGCGCGCACCGGTTCGATCAGCCGGTCGTGCGCAAGCTCGAGCCACTGCGCGTCCTGGCGGCTTTGCGCGCGCACCAGGTGATATTGCTGCAAGAGGTCGAGCTCGGCCGCCGTGGGTGCGCTGCGCGAGCCGGCGTCCAGCGTTGCCTGGGCGCGCATGTTGGTGGCGGTGATCAGGCGGCTCTCGACCCAGTCGCGTACCACGCGCTGCCGTGGGCGCGTGGCGGCGGCCGTGTCGAACACCGTATTGCAGTACGAAGCCAGCGCCGCGCCGGTGTCCAGGCGCCGAACCTGCTCGAGCGTGATCGCGCCCCCGCCGGCCGCCGGCCCGTCCTGGCCGAAGCAGGCTTGCCACAGGCTCAGGCCGACCACCTGCAATTGCACCGGCTCGACAAAGCGCCCCTCGCGCAGGCTTACCTGGCCGGCCGCATCGCGCGTGCGCACCTGGGCCAGATCCTTCACCAGTTGCCGCGCCGCGTCCTCGCGAAAATCCACGCCCGCCGCCAGCGCCGGTCCACGCAGCGCCTCCAGCGCCTGTTCGCGCGACAGCAGGTCGATCCGCATGGTGTTCATCAGGTGCGTCGGCACCAGGTCGCGATAGGCATCGAGCCACGAGAAGTATTCCTCGCGCATCGCCACCAGGGCCCATACCGGGCTGCCGCTGCGATCCAGCAGCTCGCCCAGCTGCGTGAAGAACACCTGCTTGGCGCCGGTGTCGGTGCTGTCGAGCGTGAAGATCTCCTCGAACTGGTCGAGCACGATCAGCAGCCGCCGCGTGCGGCCACCCGGATTGTGGTCTTCCAGGCGGGACAGGCAGGACAGCAGCGTATCGTCCGCGCGCGGCTTCAGTTCGGCGCGCGCAGCCCAGCAGTGCAGCACGCTGGTGACATAGCGGTTGCTGCCTTCATACGGCACGCTGACCCGCGCGGTGGGCAGCACGTCGAAGCGATCCGCCAGGCGCGGACGCAGGCCGGCCTCGATCAGCGACGTCTTGCCCGCGCCCGAGGGCGAATACAGGAGGACGACGCGGTCGGCTATCAGGCGGTCGCGCAGTTCCTCGATCTCGGCATCGCGGCCGAAGATGGGGTCCGTCTCGTCCAGCGGCATGGGGCCGATGTACGGGCCGTGGGCGTTGCGTGTCGTGTCCGGAAGTTCGGGATTGGCCGCCATCTCACCCCTCCAGGCGTCGCAGCAGTTCGGCGGTGAACATGCCGACGTCGCCCCAGTACAGCTTGAGCCGGGCCTTGTCCTGGAAGTAGCGCTCCAGGTAGCGGCGCGCGCTCACCGGGTCGACGATGCTGTTGGGATCGAGCTGCGCGGAAAGGTGCTGGTATTCCTGGCGCAGGTCCGCGCCCTCCAGGTTGAGGATGCTGCGGAACAGGATGCGGAATTCCCACGACTGCACGTCGAAGCCGACGAACAGCAGCGCACTGTCGTTGAGCCGCGCCCGCACGGCCAGCGGGATGGCGTTGCGGTTCATCGACACGCTGGTGAGGTAATCGAAATACTGGTCCTCGGTCAGCACCAGCGAGCCGGGCTCGCGCAGGTCGCCGAACAGCTTGAGCACCATCGGCGCCTGCGCGGTGGGATTCGCGCGCTTGCGGCCTTCGGACAGCGCGTCGTCGCAAGCTTCGGCCTGGCGGTTCCAGCGGCACAGCCGGATGCCGGGATCGGCGCCGCCCTCGCGCAGGGCATCGGCAAGCAGGTCGCTGGGATCCGTCGTCAGGTACACCGGCAACTTGAGCCGCGCCATCGCGCGGTAGGGGCTGGCGGGATCCTGCTGGCGCTGCGCGCGGCCCACGGTGCAAACCACCTCGCCAAGCTGCGCGATGATGTCTTCGTTGCGCAGCGCCGACAGTGCGGGTGGCAGGATGTCGCGGTACTGCTGGCTCAGGTGCTGGTACGCGAACTTGAAGAAAAGCCGCCGCGGGAACACCCCTTGCTGGGACACGGCCAGGTACTGTGCCACCTGCGGCAGCTCATCGCGTTCGTGCGCCGCCATCGGGAAGTGATAGGCCTCGGCCCACATCTGCGCCAGTTGCAGGCGCGAGCCGAAGACCGTCTCGCTCATGGCCGGTCCGAGGATCGGCGTGGTCTCGCCATGCTGGATGTTCTCGATGACGGCGCGCCAGGCATCGGCGCCATCGCCTTCGTCGGGTCCGAAGCCCGGCGGATAAAAGATGCGGCCGCTGTCGAGCCGCGTGAACACCGCCGGCATCCACCAGTCGGGCTGCTGGCTGACCGCCGCGCGCGCGATGCCCGCGGCGCGGTCCACCTCGCCGTGGTCGCGCAGTTCGGTAAAGAACACCGGCATGAAGGCGTCCATGGTGGCCACGCTCACATTGCCCTGCATGGCGAGGACTGCCGGTACGCCGGCCTGCGCCAGCAGCGGGCCGAGCGCCATCAGCGTGCTGCCGCCGCGCGCCGCGCCCGCGCTCTGGCAGGAACAAAGCACCACCAGGCTGGGCGGGCGCTCCAGCGTGCCGATGCGGTCCACCAGCACGCTGCCGGCCACCAGGTCGCGCGTGCCGTCGGTGCGTTCGAGCCACAACATGGGCGTGTCATCCACCAGCGCGCCGTGGCACACGATATAGAGCACGTCCACGCCGTCGCGCAAGGCGGCGAGGATTCGTTCCACGGTGGCGTGTCCCGGCTCGGCCAGCGTGGTCACCGGGACCGGGGCGAGCGCGGCAGCCGCGCGCGCGGCTTCCCCGGCGGCATCGATCGCCGCCATCTCCGGGCCGAGCCCGCTTGGGTTTGCCACCACCACCAGCGCTGTCACATCGCTCTTTGCACGCAGCTTGGGCAGGCGCATCTCCCGCGCGAACAGGTAGCGCGAAAAAAAGCAGTGTTGCCCGATAAAGAGGGGATGCTCGCCGGCGGGGTCGAACAAGGTCTCCCATGGCAGCGCATGCAGTTCGCGCGCATCGATGCTGATGCGCAGGCGCACGCGCAGGTCCAGGCGGCGCTCCTGCGCCGCGGTCTGCGCGGCGACAAAGGCATCGCGCACAGCCGGCGCCGCGAACAGGCTGGCCGCCAGCGCGCGCCCGCACACCCGCGGGTCCGCATCGCGCAGGGCCGGGTCATCCGGTGACAGCGCCAGCGGCACGCGCGGCGTAATGGCGTCCCCTTCAGGCACCCGATGACGGGCTTCCACCTCGTACCTGCCGCCGCCATCGTTGTCGATGACGATTTCTAGCTCGGAGTAGTTGCGTGGCATAGGCCGTCTCGCGGAGTCCGTGACGCGGGGCCGGAATGCGTTGCCGGCGACGGGTGTCCCGATGGAGACGCGCCCGTCCAAGAACTAATGAATATGATATTTGCGAAAAATGCAATTTGCGTCGCTGCCGCACGGATCTGGAACGATGCCTGCGGTGATGCAAGCTGCATCCGGCGCCGCCCGCCACGGCGAGAAGCCGCCATGGCGCAACTGTTGGCCGGGACGCCACATCTCGCATTTCTGTTGCCGGAAAGCCAACATCGCATCTCGCCGCACGAGCCGGCGTCGGACACGGAATAGGCCGCTTCAGCCGCATTGGGCGGGTTTGCCCGGGAAGCAGCGAAGCAGTGTGCCCCATGCGTGGCGCAGACAGCCCAYGCGCGCGAATGGCACGCTCCATGCTCACCTGACATCAAGCCTCGTAACAGGCCCGATACGGATCCCCCSATCCGACACGTCAACATCCCGACCTGTTTTACCGACTATTAGGAGACTGTAATGAACACGCTAGACATTAAAGACCTGCCGGTGTCCGAAGTGCTGGACGAGGAAGCGATGGCGGAACTGCGCGGCGGCATTGGAAGAACGCCCGTCCAGATCCTTGCATGGGAGTTGTCGGGCAAGCCGGCCACCTGGCAAGGCATGATCCTCGGCGACGATGGCCGCCTGCATCCCGGACCGGTCTGAGCCATGACGTCGACCCCAGTGGGAGACGCCGAGCCGGGCGCGAGCCGCCCCGCCTGCCCGATCGCGCTGTCCGCCGGGCAGCGCATGCTGGCGTTTGTGGACGCTTGCCGGTGCG
Organism: Cupriavidus sp. 05T313; assembly: GCF_056396665.1. Lineage (NCBI taxonomy): Bacteria > Pseudomonadati > Pseudomonadota > Betaproteobacteria > Burkholderiales > Burkholderiaceae > Cupriavidus > Cupriavidus sp. 05T313. The sequence goes on from NZ_JBFTLX010000010.1 coordinate 61,896, forward strand.
AGACGCGCCAGCTTGCCTGGTGGCCGCAGCCGCGTACGCGGATCGTCAGGCAATGGCGGCTCGCGCCAACAGGCAGGCCTTGAACGCGAGCCCGATGCGGCTGACGTGGCGCGGCGCAGGAAGTCGGTGCGGAAGTAGCCAGGCTCGATCACGGTGACGTGGATGCCAAGCGGTGCAAGCTCGTCATGCAGCGCTTCCGACAGGCCTTCGACGGCAAACTTGGTCGAGCTATAGACCCCGAAACCGGCGGCTGCCCGGTAACCGCCCAGTGACGACACATTGATCACGTGCCCCGCGCGCTGGCTGCGCATCTGCGGCAGCACGGCGCGCGTCACGTTGAGCAGGCCCATCACATTGGTTTCGAAGAGGTTCCGGACTTCGGCCGCGCTGGCCTCCTCCACCGCGCCGGCCATGCCAAAACCCGCGTTGTTGACGAGCACGTCGATACGGCCGAATCGTTTCACCGCCAGCTTTACCGCTTCCCGTGCGGACGCTTCGTCGGTGACATCGAGGTCCACCGCCAGCAGGCCGGGCAAGGCGCCGAACTTGCCGGCCACGGTCTTCGAATTCCGCGCGGTCGCCACGACGGCGTCGCCGTGGGCGAGCGCCGCCGAAACGATCTCCGCGCCGATGCCGCGCGATGCGCCCGTGATCAGCCAGACGCGCTTGAATCGGGTTTGCGTTTGTTGAGTCTGATGAGTCTGTTGCGTGTGTTGCGTGTGTTGCTYGCTCATATTCATTGCTCCTTGGTCGGGTTCGGCAACCGGAAGAGCCGGTGCCGATGAAGCAAATCCTACGCATCCGATTGCCCGGCAAAAAGCGGATCGAGGTACATTCGTCATGAACCAGAGGTTCATAATGGAGTGAGCAATGGACAAGGACGCCTTCGACGGTATCGCCATGTTCCTGGCGGTGGCGGAACACAAGAGCTTTACGGTTGCCGGCAGCCGGCTGCAGGTCTCGCCGACTGCCGTCAGCAAGGCGATCCGGCTGTTGGAGCGGCGGCACGGCGTGCCGCTGTTCCAGCGCACCACCCGCAGGGTGGCCCTGACCGAGGCCGGCGCCGCGCTGTACGCGCGGCTACGTCCCGCGGCGGAGGAAATCGGCGGCGCGCTGGAAGCGCTCGGCGGCTTCAGTACCCATGCCTCGGGCACCTTGCGCATCACCATGACCCGCGCGGCCTGCGCGCTGCTGGTTGAACCGATGATCGAGCGTTTTCGCCTGCTGCATCCCGAGGTACACCTGGACCTGACGCTGGACGAAGGTGTCGTCGACCTGGTGGAAAGCGGCTTCGATGCCGGGATACGCCTGGGCGAGACGCTGGCCAAGGACATGGTTGCGCTGCGGCTCACGCCGGACGTCACCTGGTGCGTGGTCGGCAGCCCCGCCTATTTCGCCAGGGCAGGGCGGCCGAAGGCGCCGGCGGACCTGATGCGCCACCAGGGCATCCAGTATCGCTTCGTCAAATCGGGCCTGATCCATCGCTGGGATTTCCAGGTGGGCCGCCGCAAGGTATGGGTCGATATCGACAGCAAGGTCACGGTGAACGATCGCAACACGCTGGTCGATCTTGCCCGCAGGGGGCTTGGGCTGGCTTACGTCGCGGAGTTCGAGGCCGGGCGGGAACTCGCGGCGGGCGAGTTGGAGGCCGTGCTGGCGCCGTATGTGCCGCGCAGCGATGGCTTGTACCTGTATTTCCCGGTGCGCACGCAGTCGCAGGCGAAGCTGCGCGCGTTTATCGATATGCTCAAGACGGTGCTGCCGCCGGCAGGTTGAGCGGTTTTGCGAAATGCAATGCAAGGATGGCGGCGATGGATTCCTGCTATTCGGCCGCTGCAGCCACTGCTTTCCAGCGTTGGGCAGCCTGTCTCAGCACTTCACCAAATTGCCTCGCCTCGGGCGGGGCGACGGTATTGCTGGTCGCCATGACAATGTCTAGCCGCTCGATATCCACCAATCCATCGTCGCGGTCAAGAATCCGCAGGTGCTCACGGGCGGCTTGCGAGGGTACTGCCGCCACCACCATGCCAGCGTTCACCCCTGCCAGGATGCCGGGTACGGATGTACTCTCATATACGCAGCTATAGTCGGCTTCGGCATGCTCCAACGCGGCCAGGATATGGGCGCGGACCGTGCTCCCAAGCTCGTACAGCCCAATGGGGATTGGATTCTGCTGCCAGATGTGAGGCCCGTCCGGGTGCGCAACCCAGCGTAGCTCCTGGGTGAACAAGGGGTCTCCATCCATATGGGCCCCTCGCACGCCAATGGCAAGGTCCACCTGGCCGCTCTGCAGCTTTCCGTTCAGGTGCGCGGTCGACGCGCAAACCAGCTCAATGAGGACGGTCGGGTGGGTAGCATGAAAGTTCCGGATTGCAATGGGAAGCAGTTCGTTCGCATAGAACTCGGGAGCCCCGACTCGCAGACGGTGCTTTGCGCTGCCGCGAATCGCCACCCAGGCTTCTTCCTCCAGCGCAACCACACGCATCGCGTACGCGTAAAGCGCTTCCCCGGAAGCGGTCAGCTTTAGCTGTCTATTCTCCCGACAGAACAACTTGGCCTCGGCCATTTGCTCCAGTTGGCGCATCTGCATGCTCACAGCAGCTTGCGTCTTGTGACAAGCCCGCGCTGCAAGCGTAAAACTCTGACGGTCTGCGGCTGCCAGAAAAACCCGAAGTTGCTCGATGCTAGGTCTACGGCCCATAAGCGAAGTTTGTCCACCCCATCAATTTTTCTTGCTTTATTCGTCGGCGCAGTCTACGCCATACTTGGGGCGCGCCGGGATGACCTACGTCAAAAAAGGATCGTCTTTACGATAGCGTTGTAAATCGAAGTGTGTAGAGAACATGCAAATCGACCCAAGAGTCGGCTGCATAGGGCCAGAGGCTGCTGAATTAGTTGCGGGGTTATGCTACCCCTGGTCCGTTCGTGACTCGCTCATACCCGGCGCATCCGGTAAAAAAATAGGCCTCAATTGTCGGGGCTTTCGGGTGCAGGCGTCGTCGTCACGGCGACGCGGGCTTTACGGGGGGTGCAACAGGATGGTCGATTTGTGCGGCGATGCGGTGGAGCGAATCGAGTCAACATGGGGTGTGGACAATTTGTCCTTGTACGCATTTGCGATGGAGCAAGTGGCCGATTCCATCGTCATTACGGACTCGATGGGAAAAATCACCTACGTCAACAAGGCGTTCGAAGCCCAGACGGGTTATGACCGTTCGATGGCGCTTGGCAATACGCCCGGCATAGTGAAGTCGGGGAAGATGGCGGAGGCATTCTACGAGAGACTATGGGCGATTCTAGGCGCGGGTGAGACATTCAAAGGGATTTTTGTAAACAGAAGAATAGATGGCGTGCTCTTCTCCGAGGAGAAGGTCATCACGCCGCTTCGCGATCTGAACGGCGCGATTACCCACTTCATCTCGGCGGGAAGGGACGTCACCTCGCGCCTGGAATCCGAGCGCAGACTGCGAGAGCTGGCGTGCTTCGACGATTTGACGAAGCTATACAACAGGGTTTCTTTCTTCGAGCAGCTTGACGTACTGATCTCAGCCAGCAGCGAACGCTGCAACGGGGTCACGCTCCTGCTGATCGACCTTGACCGCTTCAAAGGCATCAATGACGCGTTGGGGCATGACATCGGGGACCAGGTCCTGATCAAGGTGGCGGAGCGCCTGGTCGATGCCACCCGGCTTGGCGATATCGTTGCGAGGCTCGGGGGCGATGAATTCACGGTGGCTCTTGCCGGCCCGCTGACGGATACCGACAGGGAGTCGATTCTCCAGCGCATTTGCGCCACGGTCGAGGTTCCGATCGTGGTATCCGGAACGCCGCTCTATGTAGGCGCCAGCATTGGCGTAAGCCGGTTTCCCGACGACGGCGGCGATAGCAAGGCGCTCTTCAAGCAGGCCGACATTTCGCTGTATGAGGCCAAGCGTGAAGGGCGCGGCAGGGCGAAGCACTACTCCCCTGCGCTAAGAAAGAATGCCGAGCGATATCACCAGATCTACCAGGCGATGCGGCATGCCTTTGGCGCCAGGGAACTGTGGGTTGCCTACCAGCCGGTCTTTGATCTGAAGACCAGGAAGGTAGTCGGGGTGGAAGCCCTCGTCAGGTGGAATTCCCAGACCCTGGGTACGATCATGCCTGCCGAGTTTCTCCCGGTGGTCTGTGACCTGGGGCTCGGCCACAAGCTCACGGACTTCGTTCTCGAGAAAGCATCCTCCGATATCGCTCGCGCCAACGCGGAACTTGGCGTGTCCCTGACCGTGGCGGTAAATGTCCCGGCCGAAGAGCTGCATGCTTCCGGATTTGCGGGCAAGGTCGAAGCGGCGCTGCGCAGGAGCGCGCTTGCGCCGACCTCGCTGAAGGTCGAGATTACAGAAAGTGCGCTCATCCCACAGGGGGAGTCTTCCACCTCCGCGCTGGAGGCGCTCGCGAACGCCGGCGTCGAGATCGTGATCGATGACTTCGGAACGGGGTACTCGAATCTCGGCTACCTAAGTACCCTTCCCGTAAGCTCACTGAAGATCGCGCGCTCATTCATTGAGAAAAGCGGACGAAGCGAGAATTCAAAAAAGATAATCCGGGCAATCATGATGCTCGCCTCGAATTTCGGCGTTGGCGTGATAGCCGAGGGTGTCGAAACTTCAAGTGAACTGGAATTCCTGGAGGAAGAAGGCTGTCGTCTTATACAAGGATTCCTGATTGCCCGTCCTATGCCGATAGGAGATCTGATTAACTATATGAATTCATATGGAAGGGAAGCAGACTGGACGAGAGGCGGCACTGGAAAGGAGAAGTAAGAAGTGTCAAAAAACATGATCTTATTTCTGCGTATTTTTTATGCAACGGGATACTTGTCGGGGAAACGGAATGCGCGGGAATTTTCCAGTCAAAAATGAAGAGTACGTGCTGCCGGATGGTGAGGTCATCATTACGCGCACGGATATTTTCAGCCGCATTACCTATGCTAACGAAGCGTTTGTCAGGAGCAGCGGATTCTCCAGGGCTGAAATCATCGGCGAGCCGCAGAACATCGTCCGCCATCCGGACATGCCGGCGAAGGCGTTCGAGGATATGTGGGCAACGCTGCAGGATGACCGTCCGTGGACAGGGGTCGTCAAGAACCGGCGCAGGGACGGCGGGTTCTATTGGGTGGTCGCAAATGTCACGCCCGTCTTCAAATCGGGGCAGAAGGTCGGCTATATGTCAGTGCGGACCAAGCCTTCCAGGGAGCAGGTGGCAACCGCAACCGAGCTCTACCGGCGGATTCGGGAGGGGGAGGACAAGCGTTTCCGGTTGCATCATGGTGAAGTCAAGCGCGTAGGAATCGCTGGCCTCTCGAGCCGGATTCTGGGACTGCCTGTCGGCATCCGCCTCTGGGCCGTCATGCTTGTGCTCGTAGGCATTCTGTTGGCACAAGCCATCGGCGTCAGCCTCCTGAAAGCGGAGGCTGGCATCTTCGTGGAAGGGATATGGATGCTCACCGCATCCGGCGTGGTGATTGGCCTCGGGGCGGCGTTCTATCTTTCGCGGCAGGTGCTGGAGCCACTCAAGAGGCTGAATGAGACGGCCTTTGCCGTTTCTTCGGGGCAGGTACAGGCCCGGTTCCCGGAGCGCGGCGACGTTCAGGCAAAGATGCTGGGACGCGTATTGAACCAGATGAACGCCAAGCTGGTAGGCGTCTTGCTGGACGCGAGGGTGGCCGTCGATACCATCCGGGTGGCGGCGGCAAACCAGGAGCGCGGCAATGCGGATCTCTCCCGGCGCAATGAGGAAACGGCGAGTTCAATCGAAGAAACGACAGGAAGCCTGTCCCAGATCACTGAAACGGCGCGGCGGAACGCATTGGGCGCGGAACACGTCAACGAGGCGGCACAGGCGGCTTCCAGCGCGGCGATGTCTGCGGCAAGCGATGTTCGCAAGCTGGCGAACCTCATGGGCGACCTGGACCGTCAGTCCAGGAAGATCGCTGAAATCACGTCGATGATTGACGGCATTGCGTTTCAAACGAACATTCTTGCGCTGAACGCCGCCGTCGAAGCCGCCAGGGCTGGCGAAAGCGGCAGGAGTTTCTCTGTCGTGGCTACCGAGGTTCGAGGCTTGTCGACCAGGACGGCAAGCGCAGCCAAGGAGATCAAGCTCCTGATCGACGATTCAAATCAAGCCATATCCCAGGCCGGGGCAGTGGCCGTATGCGCAGGCGGGGCGATGGCGGGCGTCGAAGAGAAGGTGAGGGCGCTGATGGACTCTGTGTCGATCATCGCCAGCGCCAGCAGGGAGCAGAGCCAGGAGATCGGGCATATTGATCTGGCGGTAGGGCAAGTGGCGCAGCTGACGCAACGAAATGCGGGTCTCGTCGAGCAGGCCGCGGAGTCAGCATCCAGGTTGGGTCAGCAGGCGCAGCATCTGGAGGACTGCGTCAATGTATTCATGCTGACCGAATGAGCTGCCGCGCAGGGATCGGGCGCTCAGTGTTCCAGGCCCGGGACATTAGCCCGCATTCGCAAACGCGCGCAACTGCTCGATATCCAGGATCTCGATCGCGCCTCGCGTGCGGTGCAACACGCCCCGCAGTTCGAGATCCTTGAGGATCTGGTTCACCGTCTGCCGGGAGACGGAGAGCATCAGCCCGAGTTCCTCCTGCTGCACGTGGATGACCCGCTTGCTGCGGCCATGCCGCTCGCCGTAGCCGCCGGCTATGGCCAGGAGCCGGTGGGCCAGCCTGACCGGCGCCGGCAGCAATGCCGACGCTTCGATGGCGTTTAGCGTCAGTCTCAGCTTTTGTGTGAGCAGGAGCCCGAACGCTCTCCAGTGCGATGGGTTTTGCGCAAGAAAGTGAAGCAGATCCGACTGGGGTGTGTGCAGCAGCAACGCATCGCTTTGCACCCAAGCATCGTGGGTGCGCGGCAAGCCGTCGAACAGGGAAATTTCCCCGAACCATTGCGGCGCCTCGGCAAAGGCAAGCAGCGCCTCCTTGCCCTGCTCGGAGGTTCTTGTCATCCGGACCGCGCCATCCACCACGAAGTAGAGGCCGTCCGGCGCATCGCCGCGGCGGAACAGGGGCTCGCCGGCGGCCAGGGCCCTGACCCGTGAATGCTCGGCGATCCACCCTTGAAGCCCGGCAGTCAGGCCTGCAAACCAGGCACTGGATTTCAGGGCGGCCAGGCGGTCGTCGATGGTAAATGGCTTTGACACAGCGACATTCTTGGCTTTATGTCAGGAAGACGACATTGTATTCGGCCATTTCCGGCAAAGATCCTCACTTGTCGTGACGACCCCTAGATGAAAACCCTCGTAAACGAGGGCGCAAGCATGAAAACCGCAACGTCAGCGGCTGGCGGCGTCGCGGTCCCGGCAATGACGTCATCAACAGGAACGAGGCAATGGCCACCCAGACCGCCCCCGATCTCTACAAGCGTGATTTACCCGCCGCATTTCGCGCGATCCGCAAGCTGCTCGCGAACGGCGACGATACGACGCAGGTGTTCCTCATCATGCGCGCGCTCAACGGGCCCGCCGCGGCGAAGAATTTCGACCGGCTCATGAAGACGCCGCAGGGGCGCAAGCAGGCCTATCGGCGCGTCGAGCTGGCGGAGCGGTTCTCCGATCCGGCGTTTATCGCGAGCTTCGCGCCGGGCACGCTCGGCGCTGCCTACCGCGCGTTTCTCGAGGAAACGGGATACAGCGCCGCCGGCCTCGCCGAAGTCTCGAACATCAACCGGGAGCCGCTCATCGAGAGTCCCTACGCCTGGAGCGCCAGGCGAACCCGCGACGTTCACGACATCTGGCATGCGCTGACCGGCTACAAGGCCGACGAGAACCTGGGCGAGGCGGCGCTGGTGGCGTTCAGCTACGCGCAGACCGGCGGCCTTGGCTGGGCGTTCATTGCGGCAGCCGCCGCGCTGAAGAGCCTGCGCAAGACTGGCACCACCGCCTATGCGCGTGCCGTGATCGAGGGGTATCGCAACGGCCGCAAGGCAACGTGGCTGCTCGGCGAGGATTATGAGGCGCTCTTGCACGAGCCGCTCGACGCGGCGCGCGCACGGCTCGGCATCGCCGAGCCCATTGCGTACCTGGATTGTCCCGAGAAGCAATGGGCCTGACCGGGCCGGTGGGACCGGCCAAGGGCCGCGCCATGCCGGGCGGCCAGCCTCAGATGGTTCCGAACAGCGCGCGCGGCCGGTCGCGCAGCGTCTGCGCCACGATCCGCAATGCGCTCACCAACTGATCGCGCGAGGCGGCGCAGGCGAGGTTGATCCGCACGCCGTGCTCGCTGGTTGAGCGGTCCACAGCGAATGCCGAGGCCGGCATGGTGTTGACGCCGCGCGCCAGCGCATTCGCCGCGAAGTCGTCCGAGCGCCACGGCGCCGGCACGCGCAGCCAGACGAACATGCAGGCCGGATCGCTCTTCAGATGCGCCTTGGGCAACAGTTCGCGCGCAAGCTCCTGCCGCACCGCGAGCTCCGCGCGCTGGGCATCGAGAATGCACTGCGCCGTGCCGTCCTCGATCCAGCGCGTGGCGATCAGCGTCGATAGCGGCGCGGGCATCCACGCCGTGGTACGCACCGCTTCGGCCGCCAGCGCGGCGCCGTTGGGCGGCGTCAGCACATAGCCCACCCGCAGTCCCGGCGCGAGGACCTTCGATGTCGACGTGACATGGAAGGTCAGCTCCGGACACAGGCTGGCAATCGTGGGCAGGCGCGTGCGCAACAGCGGGCCGTAGACATCGTCCTCGATGATGGCGATGTGGTGCCGGCGCGCAATGTCGACCAGCGCCGCGCGCCGCGCCAGGCTCATCGTCACTACCGTTGGGTTCTGCAGGTTGGGCACGGTGAAGATGGCCTTGACGCGCAGGCGCCGGCACGCATCTTCGAGTTGCTCGGGCAACAGGCCTTCGTCGTCGCTGGGAATGCCGACGAGTTCAAACTGGAACACCGGTGCGAGCGCCTTCAGCCCGTAGTAGGTGAGCTGGTCGGAGAGGATCACGCCGTCGTGGCCCATCAGGCTGCTCAGCACCGCGTAGAGACCATGCTGCGCGCCACTGGTAACGACCACGTTCTCCGGCGCGGGCGTGAAACCCGGCGCCGCCATCCATCGCGCGCCGGCGGCGCGCGCCCAGTCCGGTCCCTGCGGCGGCTGGTACTCCTGCGTTTCCGGATAGCGCGGATCGCGCGGGACGGCGCCCATCGTCCGCGCAAGCTGCGCCAGGAACTCGCCCGTTGCCGGCCGGTTGACCGTGAGGTCGATGACGGTATTCGACGCTTCGCCGGTCGCGCTGCGCGCCGGCCTGGCCTGGACGGACGGCATCGCACCCCCGGTGACGATGGACCCGCGCCGCTTGCTGGCCACGATCAGACCGCGGGCCKGCAATTCCTTGTAGGCCCGCGATACGGTCGAGACATTGATGCCCAGCTCCACGGCCAGGTCGCGCTGGGCGGGCAGCCGGCTGCCAGTGGGGTAGACGCCGCTGCGCACCTTCTCTTCCAGCGCACGCGAGACTTCCAGGTATGGCGCCTGACGTACTTTTGTCTGGAGATCGTCGCCGTCGTTTGTGTGGTGTGTCTCAGTATTCATCCCGTTTTGATCTCCATACAAATACCCTTTGGCTTGCGGTCGCGCCGCGCGGAGAGTCAGATCCACTCGCTAGCCACATATTAACCTGTCGCGTCGCTATCCGGCCAGCGGCAGGCTTTCCACGCAACAATTCCACTGGGCTCAGGGAAAATACCGACGTCCACACAAAGACAAACAAATTGCACTCAAAAAAGTTTTGTGTGACGATATTTGTGTCGTTTGTATGCCCTCAGTCCGGCAGCACGACCCGAACTGTATTACAGGAGGAGACACCCGTGGCAGATCAAGCATTATCGCGACCGGCACGCCCGACGCCGGCCCCATCCAACCCCCCGGCCCCGGCCGACCTTGGCAAGTCCCTGCGGCAGCGGCATGTGACGATGATTTCGCTCGGCGGCATCATCGGCGCGGGGCTGTTCGTCGGCAGCAGCGCCACGATCAGCGCGATGGGGCCGGCGGCATGCCTGAGCTACCTGCTGGCCGGCATCGTCGTGCTGTTCGTCATGCGGATGCTTGGCGAAATGGCGCTCGCCAACCCCGGCATCGGTTCGTTCACCGAATACACGCGCCTCGGGCTGGGCAACTGGGCCGGCTTCACCAATGGCTGGCTGTACTGGTATTTCTGGGTCATCGTGGTCGCCGTGGAGGCGGTGGCCGGCGCCGCCATCCTGCAGCGCTGGATACCCGCGCCGGTGTGGGCGATCGGCCTCGTGCTGCTGTCGGTGATGACCGTCATCAACCTGATGTCGGTGAAGTCATATGGCGAGTTCGAGTACTGGTTCGCATCGATCAAGGTAGCGGCGATCATCGTGTTTATCGCGATCGGCGCGGGCTATCTGCTTGGCTTTTCGTCGTGGCACGAAACGGCCGCGCACCTGACCGGCGACCGCGGCTTCCTGCCCTTCGGCGCCATGTCGATCTTTGCCGGGGTGCCGACCGTGATCTTCGCCGTGGGTGGCGCGGAAATCGCAACCATTGCCGCCGCCGAATCCGACGACCCCGGCAAGAGCGTTGCGGCGATGACGCGCTCCGTGATCCTGCGCGTGATCACGTTCTACGTTGGCTCGATGTTCGTCATTGCCTGCATCGTGCCGTGGGCGCAGATCAAGGTCGGCTATTCGCCCTTCGTCGCCGCGCTGGAAACGATGCACGTGCCCGGCGCCGCGGACATCATGAACGCGATCGTGCTGGTCGCCGTGCTGTCGGCGCTGAATTCCGGGCTGTATGTGTCGTCGCGCATCCTGTTCCGCCTGGCCGAGCGCGGCGATGCGCCGGGCCGCCTGCTGAAGCTTTCGGCGCACAAGGTACCGCGCCTGGGCGTGCTGCTGAGCAGCATGGTCGGCTATGTTGCCATCGTCGCGGCCATTGTCTCGCCGCAAGGCGTGTTCCTCTATCTCGTCAATGCGTCGGGTGCGATCATGCTCTTCGTCTACCTGGCGATCGCGGTCTCGCAGATACGCCTGCGCAGGCGCATCGAGGCCGCCGCGCCCCAGCGCCTGACGCTCAAGATGTGGCTGTTCCCGTGGTTGTCGTACGCTGTGGTAGCGGCCATCGCCGGCGTGCTGCTGGCGATGGCCGCCGATGCGGAGCTGCGGCCGCAACTGCTGGCCAGCGTCGCGAGTCTTGCGGTTGCGCTGGCGGCCTACTGGCTGTGTGCGAAGCGCCGCACCGACGACGCGACGGCAACCGGCTACCGTTCGGCCATCGGTGTGCCCATACTGCAAGGGAGAAAGTAATGGCGAAAGTCGCCATCATCGGCGCCGGCTTCATCGGGCTTGCCAGCGCCGCCTGGCTGATGCGCGACGGGCACGACGTGACMCTGTTCGACCCGTCCGGTGTGGGGCAAGGCGCGTCGTACGGCAACGCGGGCACGTTCGCGCACTATGGGTGCATTCCCGTGAACAACCCATCCGTGTTCCGGGACCTGCCGCGCTTCCTGCTGTCGAGCCAGAGCCCGCTCCGGCTGCGCTGGGGCTACCTGCCGCAGCTCGCGCCCTGGCTCGGCCGCTTCATGATGAGTTCGCTGCCGCGCCGCTATGAGGCCAGCGCCGGCGCCCTGGCCGCTTTGCTGAGTCATGCGCAGGACGGATATGCGCCGCTGCTGGCCGATCCCGGCCTTGCGCAATTCGTGCGGGCGCGGGAATGCCTGTACCTCTACTCCAGTGCATCGTCGTTTGACGGGGCACGGCCCGCGCTGGATCTGCGGCGCAAACTTGGCGTGAAATTCGACGTTGTCGGCGCGGGAGATATCCAACAGCTCGAACCCGCGCTTGCGCCGATCTTCGAGCGCGGCGTTCTCTTCAGCGACAGCTGGCACTTCTCCGATCCGCATGCCTTCCTGCTGGCGCTCCACGCGCAATTGGCCGCGCGCGGATTGAAACTCGAACATGCCGGGGTAAGCGCCGTGCAACCCACGGCGGGCGGCGTGACGGTGGTTGCCGAAGGCATGGCGCAGCGTGGCTACGATCATGTGGTGATCGCCACCGGCGCGCGTTCGGCGAAGTTCGCAAAGCAGTGCGGCGACAGGGTGCCGCTCGATACGGAGCGCGGCTATCACGTGCGCTATGCCGGCGCGGCGCAACTGATCTCGCGGCCGGTCGGCTGGGCCGAACGCGGCTTCTACATGACACCGATGCGCGACGGTATCCGGGTGGCGGGCACGGTCGAACTGGGCGGATTCAGCGACACGCGTAGTCGCTCGCTGCTGGACCTGCTGACATTTTCCTCGCGGCGCGCCTTGCCCGCGCTCAGGGAGCCGGACAGCAGCTGGCTGGGCTTTCGCCCGACGCTGCCCGATGGCGTGCCGGTGCTGGGGCATTCACGCGCCAGCGACCGCGTGATCTACGCATTCGGCCACCAGCACCTGGGCCTGACGCTGGCGGGCATCAGCGGCCGCGTGGTCGCGGACCTGGTCGCGCGGCGCAGCCCCGTGCTCGATCTTGCGCCGTATGCGGCAACCCGTTTCTAGCCATACGACTCCGACATGTCGCGCATCGGCCGGTCGCTTATCCCCAGGCGCGACACCATATCTCGCAAGGAGCGCATCATGAATCGCCGCCATTGTCTGTTGAGCCTGGCAGTTTGCGCACTGTCCGCGCAAGCGCCGCTGACCCGGGCCGCCGAGCCCAAGGTCGTGAAAATCGGTTTTGTCGCGCCGCTGACCGGCTCGGTCGCGCGGGTCGGCAAGGATCTGCAGTATGGCGCGCAACTGGCGCTCGACGAGGAGAACGCCAGGAGCCCGACGGTCGGCGGCGCGCCGGTCAAGTTCGTGCTGGATGTGCAGGACGACCAGGCGGACCCGCGCGTGGCCATGCAGGTTGCGCAGAAACTGGACGACGACGGCGTCGTCGGTGTGATCGGCCACTACAACTCGGGATGCAGCATCCCCGCATCGGCGGTGTATCACCAGGCCAGTATCGCCATGATCACGCCCGGCTCGACCAATCCGCAACTGACCAAGCAAGGCTTCAGGAATGTGTTCCGCACGATGGGGCATGACGGCGTGGGCGGCGTCGTTGCCGGGCGTTTCGTGGTCGAACAGGTCAAGGCCCGGCGGATCGGCATCATCGATGACAGCACGGCCTTCGGACAAGGCCTCGCGGATGCCTTCGAGAGGGGCGTGAAGGAAGCCAAGGGCAGCATCGTCCGCCGCGAGTTCACCAGCGACAAGGCCGTCGATTTCCGCCCGATCCTGACCACGCTCAAGGGCCGGAATGTCGACGTGATCTTCTTCGGCGGCCTGGATGCGCAAGGCGCGATGGTGGTCAAGCAGATGCGCTCGCTGGGCATGCAGGCGCAATTGTTCGGCGCCGGCGCGCTCAAGAGCAATGCCTTCCTGCAGATCGCCGGCACGGCCGGCGAGGGCACGCAGGACCTGGAGCCCGGACCCGCGCTGGACAAGCTGCCCGCGGCGCAGGAGTTCGGCAAGCGCTACAAGGCGCGCTTCAACCAGGATGTCGAACTGTACGCGCCGTTTGCCTACGACGCGGCGCTCGCGATGATCAAGGCGATCCACGATGCCAACTCGCTCGACCGGAAGAAGATCGTCGACAGCCTGGCGAAGGTGACTGTGACTGGCGTCACCGGCAAGATCGCATTCGATCCCTACGGTGACCTGATCAAGCCGCCCTATACGCTGTTCGAAGTCCGGCAGGGGCAGTGGAAGAGCGTCAGGACGCTGGGCGGCGAAGGCGGGAACTGACCGCGCCTGGTCCCGGACCGGCGGCGGGGAAGAGAGTCCCGATAGCGTCAAGGTGGGATGGAGCGGGCAAATGCCTTTATTTGACGGTCCGTTTCCCACGCTTGCTGCCAAGAGCCGCCAGCCAATAAAAGAGGCGCCATCGCCGTTGTTTTTGTATGCAAAAATAGAATACAATCAACCGCAGTAAAGAGCGCGGCGCGGGCATCGGCCCAAGCTGATCATGGGTTCGGAGGACAATATGACATTTTGTGAAGCAGGCCTGACGTCACCACATGTACCGGCTCTCGAGCCGATCGAGAACTACCTGAAAGCCCATATCACCGGCAAGGCCGAATATATGCGCCTGGCTTTCCATCCGGACGCGAGGATTGTCTCGTTTCGCGATGGCGTGCTGCACTCCCTGAGCGTCGATGAATTCTCCGCTCGCTTTCAGGGCCAACCCGCACCTGATGAAGCTCAGCGCAAACGCTTCATCACGCATTTCGACGTCGTCGGCAATGCCGGCAGCGCCAAGGTTGTACTGCAATATCCGGAAGTGACATTCACGGACTACATGACGCTGCTGGAGATCGACGGCGTGTGGAAGATTTCCAACAAGACGTTCAGCGCAGCGCCGCAAGAAAAAACCAGATAAGCGGCGGCGGGTGCGGCTTGTGACCTTCCGCAGGCAGAACCCGGATGCTAGCTGGTCCACCGACGCGTGCATCCGAGCCTGGTCGCCGGGGCACCGGCTGCACCGCACCGGCGAACTCGAACCGGCGCGGCGCGGGAAGTCGCCGATAAACGGTATATACTGTTTATTCCGTTTTTCATTCAAATCTGCCGTGAACTCACCGATCATCAAGCCGCCCACGAAAAAGGCATTTCATTTTCCGAAGAGCGCGGACGTGGCCACTAGCTCGCGCCGGCTCGGCCGTGCCGAAAAAGGCGCCGGGTGCCAAGAAGGAAAAGGTGCTGCGTGACAGCTTCACGATGCCAAAGTCCGACTACGCAAGAATCGATGAACTCAAGCAGCGATGCCTCGATGCGGGTGTGCACATCAAGAAGAGCGAGCTTCTGCGAGCAGGCTTGCTGCTTCTTGCCGCGACGTCGCCAAAGCAATTGCTGGCTGCGGTCTCGAAAGTCGAAGCCGTCAAGACCGGGCGTCCACCGAAGGCCTAGGCGCTTGTAGCGTGCCTGCGCGGCTCGCCGCGGTTGGCTGGCCTCGCATGTGTCCTGGCGTCGAAAGACGCGCAAGTCCTGGCGTTAAGGGCTTTCATTGACGGCCGCGACGAGCGGGGAGGAGCGCGAGTAGCGCAGGACGCCGCCCACATGTCCCAGTCCCATTCCGATGGCGTACAACGAGCACGCCAGTGTCATCAGCAGCAGGGCGCCGACCATCGAAGCGGTCATCGTTTGCGTTGCCATCACCAACAGGAAGGACGCGCTGCGCCAGCTAGCGGCGGCAAGGCGGTACGACGCACGGCCGATTCGCTTGCCGGCGGCAATGCGGAAAGTGCGTTGCATCATCGATGGCTCCGGCTTATCAGTGGATGGTCCTTGCTGGGAGGCAATCCGTCCTTGCGACGCGCAAAGTCAGATTGACCTCATGCGAAACGGACGCTTCAGTGCGCGGCCGCGGCGGCCTCCGATACCTGGCCCTTGACCGGCTTGGTTAGCCAGATCAGCGGCACGATCATGATGAAGATCACACCCGAGATCCAGAAGATGTCGTTCAGGCCCAGCATGATGGCTTGCGTGTTCAGGCTGCGCTCGAAATACGCGACGGCCTGGCCCGGCGTGAAGCCCAGTGTCGACTGGATCGACTGGAGGGCGGCACCGTACAGCGGGTTGTTCGGACTGGCTTGCTCGGCCAGTTGGGCGTGGTGCAGCACGGCGCGGTTGTTCCAGCCGGTCGTGGCCAGCGACGTACCTACCGCCCCGCAGAAGACGCGGGCGAAGTTGGACAGGCCGGCGGCGGCGGGAATCTTCTCTGGCGGCTGGCCCGAGAGGATGATCGCGGTCAGCGGGACGAAGAAGAGCGCGGTCGGAATGCCTTGCAGCAGGGTGGGCAGCACCAGGGTGAAGGTATCCACGCCGGTGGTGTAGTGGGAACGCATGAAGAAGACAGCCGCGAAGCCGACGAAGGAGAGCGTGGCGAGCACGCGCAATTCCGCCTTGGGCATCAGCTTGCCCAGCACCGGCGTGAGCAGCACGGCGAAGATCCCCAGCGGTGCGGTCGCCAGGCCGGCGTTGACGGCCGGGTAGGCCAGGTACTGTTGCATCCATTGCGGCAACACGACCAGGTTGGCAAAGAAGACCGCGAAGGCAACCGAGATGGCGACGGTGCCGGCCAGGAAGTTGCGGCCCTTGAACAGGCGCAGGTCGATGATCGGATTCTCTTCGGTCAACTCCCAGATCACGAAGAAGAGGAAACTGAGCAGCGCCACCACGGCCAGGATGATGATGACCGGGGAGTTGAACCAGTCCAGGTCCTTGCCTTTGTCGAGCATGATCTGCAACGAGGCGACCCAGGTAATCAGCGAGGCCAGGCCCACCAGGTCGATCGGCAGCTTGCGGGCCGGCGTCTCGCGGTCGCGGTAGACGGCCCACGTAACGGCCGCGGCAAACAGGCCGACCGGCACGTTGATGTAGAAGATCCAGGACCACGAGTAGCTGTCGGTCATCCAGCCGCCCAGCGCGGGGCCGGCGATCGGGCCCACGGTGGCGGTCATGGCCCACAGCGCCAGCGCCATGGCGCTCTTCTCCTTGGGATACGAGCCCAGCAGGATGGATTGCGACAACGGGATCAGAGGTCCTGCCACCGCGCCTTGCAGGATCCGCGCGGCGAGCAGCACGGTCAGGTTGGGGGCAATGCCACACAGCCAGGACGACAGCACGAACAGGAGGATCGCGGTGACGAACAGGCGGATCTGACCCACACGCTGGGTCAGCCAACCCGTCAACGGAATCGCGACGGCGTTGGCCGCGGCGAACAATGTGATCACCCAGGTGCCTTCGTCGATCGACACACCGAGGTTGCCGGAGATGGTCGGGATCGCGACGTTGGCGATCGACGAGTCCAGCACGTTCATAAAGGTGGCCAGGGCCACGGCGAAGCTTCCCAGCACGAGCTTGCCGCCGGTGAGCGGGGCGGGTGCGGTCTGGGTCTGGGCTGGGGATTGCATGGGGGCGTTCCGAAAGAGATTCGCTCTGGGGCAGCCGCCGCACGATCTGCGGCAGCGGTCCGGCTAGTAATCTGATATGTCAGATAAATGGACGAGAGAGGGCTGGTGCATTGCGGTGCTCAGGCCCCGGCCGCTTGCATGAGCGGCTGAGGCTTCGCGCCTTGCGCCGTACGCTGCGCCGGCAGCTTCGCCACGTCCGTGCCGGACTTGCCGTTGCTGTTCTGTGCAATGATCCGCGTGATCTCGCGGTCGGCCTCTTCGCCATAGCGCTGGAACACATCGGTGCGATAGGTCGTGCGATATGGCGTTTCGCCGCCGGTGGCGAGCTGCGAGCCGGTGGCCGTGTGGGTTGCCACGTCGACCTGCATCGACAGGCCGATCTGCAGCGGGTGCGCGCGCAGTTCCGCCGGATCGAGCAGGATACGCACGGGCAGGCGCTGCACGACCTTGATCCAGTTGCCGGTGGCGTTCTGCGCGGGCAGCGCGGAGAAGGCGCTGCCGGTGCCGGCCGAGAAGCCCACCACCTTGCCGTGGTAGGTCACGCTGCCGCCGTACAGGTCGGCATGCAGTTCGACCGGCTGGCCCATGCGGATGTGCTTGAGCTGGACTTCCTTGAAATTGGCGTCCACCCAAACGCCGTCGAGCGGCACGATGGCCATTAGCGGCGTGCCGGGGGCAACGCGTTGGCCTACCTGCACCGAACGCCGCGCCACGTATCCCGTGACCGGGGCGGGAAGCGTGTTGCGGGCATTGGCCAGATACGCGTCACGCACCTTGGCCGCGGAGGCGAGCACGCCGGGGTGGTCGGCAACGGACGCCTGGTCCGTCAACGCATGGTTCGAGGCCAGTTGCTGACGAGCGCTATCAAGCGCGGCTTCGGCGGCCTTGACCGCATCGCGGGCGTGCGCCACGTCTTCGGCGGCTACGGCGCCGGCTTCGCCCACCTCGGTACGGCGGCGCAGGTCGTCCCTGGCGCGGGCGAGGTCCGCCTGGCGTTGCCGCACCGTGGCGTCGAGCACGTTGTTGTTGACATAAAGGGCGCTGACCTGGCGTACGGTCTGGCCCAGCGCGGCCTCGGCGCTGGCGAGCGCAACCCTGGCATCGGCGGCGTCGAGGGATACCACCGGCTCGCCGGCCTTCACGATCTGCGTATCGTCGGCATTGACCGCGATCACCGTGCCGATGACTTGCGGCGTGAGCTGGACCAGGTTGCCGTTGACATAGGCGTCATCGGTTTCCTCGTGAAAGCGCGCCACGCTGTAGTAGTAGGCGCCGTAGCCGGCCACGGCGAGCGCGCTGGCCAGGCCGAGCAAGGCAAGCAGCCGCTTGCGGGTGTTTTGCGTGGAGGACTTGGCGGGTTGGGCTTCGGCGGTAGCCTGGTCGGTCTTGGTCGTTTCGTTCATGGTGTCACCTGTTCGTTTTCGCGTTCGTGTTTGTTTTCGTTGAGAGCGGAGTTAGCGGGACTGTGCCGCCTGTCTGGTTGAGTCAGAGGCATCCRTGTAGCCGCCACCCAGCGCCGCGGCGAGGGCAATCTRCCGGTCGCGGCGATTCATGCGCAGGTTGGCTACCGCCTGGCTGCTGGAGAGTGCATTGGTCTGCGCGTTCAGAACGGTGAGCTGGTTGGTCAGGCCTGCCTTGTACTGCGCCAGAGCCAGGGTCAGCGCGCGCTGCGCGGCGGTGTCGCTGCGCAGCGCGCTGTCGATCTGCGTGTCGAAGGCGCGAATATCGGAGAGCTGGGTCGCAACATCGGTCAGGGCGTTCACCAGGGTCTCGTTGTAGTTCGCGACGGCAAAGTCGAAATCGGCGTAGCGGCCCTTGAGCTGCGCGCGCAGCGCGCCGCCATCGAAGATCGGCAGGTGAATCGCGGGACCGGCCGAGGCCGTGCGGCTGGCAGCGCGCAGGAAGCGGCCCCAGCCAAAGGCGTCGAGGCCGATCGCGGCGGACAGGTTGATGTCCGGATAGAACTCCGCCTTGGCCACCTTGATGTCATGCAGGGTGGCATCGACGCGCCAGCGAGCGGCGACGATGTCGGGACGGCGCGAGACCAGATCGGCCGGCAGGTTGTCGGGCAGGCGGACTTCGTCGCCGGTGGCCAGGGCAGGGCGGCTGATCGCCAGGCCACGGTCCGGACCCTGGCCGAGCAGCGCGCCCAGTTGGTAGCGCGTGCGCTGGATATTGCCGTCGAGCGAGGAGAGCGCGACTTCGCTGGCGGCCAGGTTGGCTTCGGCGGTGCGCTTCTCGACCTCGGTCTCCAGTCCCATGGTCACGCGCCCGTTAGTCACGCGCAGCACGCCACGGCGCTGCTTCACTTCGTCCTGCGCAATGTCGTGCAGCGCGTAGAGGCGGGCCAGTTCGTTGTAGGCCCGGGCAATCGCGCTGCTTAGCGTCAGCTTCACCTGTTCCGCCTCGGCCTCGCTGGCGTGCACCGCGGATACGGCGGACTTCAGGGCTTCGCGGTTCTTGCCCCACAGATCGAGTTCATAAGAGGCGTTGATGACAGCCTTGTTCTCCGACTGCCAGGACCCGGCGAACGGGGGCGGCACGAGCGTGCTTTCCGAGAAACGTTGCCGCGTCCAGGAATAGCCGGCGCCTACCTGCGGCAGCGTATTGGCATTGGCTCCCTCGCTGAGCGCCGTGGCGGCCGCCACGCGAGCCCGGGCCTTTTCCAGCGACGGGCTGCCTTGCAGCGCTTCGCCGATCAGCGTCATGAGCTGGGCATCGCCGAACTGGTCGGTCCAGTCCGCCGAAGGCCAGCGGCCTTGCTCGGCGGGGATGCTCTGCGTGGTGGCGTAGGCAGTGGCTTCGGCGATGTGCTTGTCGCTGTGGATGCCGGCATAGTTGGCGCAGCCGGCCAGGACCGCCGCCATCAACACCGAGAGCGCGGGGCCGGCAAAGCGGCGTGTCGAGGAGGTAATCTGATTGTACATTATCTGACCTGTCAGTTAAATAAGCAAAAAAAAGCGATCAAATATTCGCAAATTTGGCAAGGAGCCGGCGAAATTCAGTGAATTCCTCCGGGCTGAACATCTTCAGTCGGGCATTGAGCACCTTCGGCGCCACTTCCGGAATGCGCTCTGCGACGGCCATGCCCTTCTCCGTCAGCGTCAGGTTGACCATCCTGCGATCGTCGACGCTACGGCTGCGCGCCAGCAGGCCCTTGCTTTCCAGTTTGTCCAGCATGCGGGTCATCAGGCCGCTGTCGATGCAGAGCAGCTTGCTCATCTCGAACGGCGTGTGGGCCTCGCCACGCGTCAGGAGGAGCAGAATCCCCATATGCTGGGCAGTGATGTCCAGGTCTCTCAGAGCCGCATCCATTTCGATCAGGAGGCCGTCGCGGGCACGGTTGAGAAAGAACCCTACGCTCTGCATGAGCTGATAGTTCTCCTTCGAGTAATGATCCACGGTGAGACCTCATCGATGTTATTGACGAAACAGTAGTTGATAAGTCAGATATATGCAAGATGGATTTTTGGCCTGCAGCGCTGCGCGACGGTTGAGCTCGTCCAAGCCGCCGATTTGTATGGTGAGCTTTCAGCAGCATGAAGCCCGGAACCTCATCGCGCGGGAGAAGAGGCCGTGGGATAAGCAAAAAGGGAACTAGTCTACGGCCCGGGTTGCATTTGCGTCATGGCGTCGACGCGGCCTGCCGTCGCCGGAATATCTGCCTATCCGCGCTTTGCCGAATCCTCGAACCTGGCGAATACGCGAGCCTGGACCGCGTCCATGACTGCGAGGACCTGCTCATCGGCGGGCGCGCTTGCTGTCACGCCGGTCGCCTTTTTCGGCTTTGAGCCCACTGGATAGAAGACAAACACCGTGTCGAACCGGCCTGCCGATTCCTTCTTCAGGCGTCGGTTGAGCGCCTTCAGGTACTGCTTCTTGATGGTCTTGGACATAGGTTCCGGGGCTCTCAGTGCTGCTGTAAATGGGGGCTCGAATTTCAACTGGCGTAGCGACCACTTCCACGGCGTTCGTCCCAAGGCAGCTAGCCGGGATGCGCCCGCGAAGACGGGGGCAGCCGACCGCTGCCGATCAGTTCAATGAGATCGGCGACCCGCGTCTCGGCCATGGCAAAGGCCTCGGTTTCTTCCATGGAAGGCCGTCCCGCGCGAAACACCGTCTGCAGTGTCCCGGCAAGTGTGTGATGGCGGACAAGAACGAATCCCTGGTGCTTTCCATTCGTAAGTGGCTCGGTGTAGGCCTTAAATTCGTAATAGCCGGCGCGCTTGTTACTTTCCATGCACTCTCGCTGTTATGGTGTGCACGGAGTCCGCCAGCGCGCAGTGGCGAACTCCGGCTCAACTTTCTTGCGGCTCCACCCGCCGTGTTGGCTGGATGTGCATACGCGGGCGAACGGATGTCTTCCCGACGCAATGTGCGACCCTCCAGGCATTAACGAGGGTCTAACCTTAGGATATCAATTCGCAGGCTAGCGTTCCTCAGGGAATTTCCCGGAGACCGCTTGCGCGGCATGGGTGGCGGCCCGCCCGCYGGAAAATCCCGTAGCACCTTTCAAACGCACGTTCGTGGTTCAGGCGGGGAGACATGCCATGGAGAGGGCACTGAAGTTCGAGCTTGCGCAGGAACAGTCTCACGTGCTGCGCGACCTTCCCCTGCTCCCGACATTGCAGGTGGAACCGCCGCGCGAGGAAGCGTTGCGTAGCGACTATTTCGACACACCGGATCTGCTGCTCTGGCGGCAGGCCGCATCGCTCCGGGTTCGTCAGGCGGCCGGTCACTATGTGCAGACCTTGAAGTCAGCGGGCGCACGCCGTGCGGGCCTGTTCGAGCGAGAAGAGTACGAAACGCCGGTTGCCGGTAACGCGCCCGATATCGCTGCATTGCTGGCGATCGTGCCTGAGACATCGCCACTCTCACCGGTGATGAAGACGCACCAGCTACAGGAGCAACTGGCACCGGCGTTCTGTACGGACGTTTGTCGCACTGTGTGGCTGCTAGGGCTTCCCGAGGGAGATGAAGTCGAGCTCGCGATCGATACCTGTACCGTGGTTGCCGGCGAATCAAGCCAGTCATTTTCCGAACTGGAGCTGGAACTCAAGCGTGGCAAGGCGGACCACCTCTATGCACTGGCGCTGAATCTGGCCGACACGGTGCCGGTGCGCCTTAGCCTGGCGAGCAAAGGCGATCGCGGCTACGGCCTGCTTGTCTGCGAGAAGCCGAAAGCCGTGCGTGCGAAGCCGCTCGTGCTGGAGCGGCAGGGCTCCGTGGGGGATGCTTTCCGGGAGATCGCGCGGAACTGCCTTGCGCAAGTCCACGCCAACGAAGCTGTAGTCGCGAGCGCGCAGTCGCCGGAGGGCGTACATCAGATGCGCGTCGGGCTACGCCGTTTTCGCTCTGCGCTCGATATGTTCTCCGGCGTGGTCACGCTGCCCGCCGAGCTGCAGGACGAAATCAAATGGATTGCAGGCGAGTTGGGCAAGTCCAGGGACTGGGAGGTGCTTGCCCATTCGACGCTGCCTCAGGTTTCGGCGGGGGAGGAGGACCTCCCTGGTCTTCGGCGTGTCAGCGAGGCCGCCGCGGAGATTGCGAGTGCTCGACGGCATGATGCCGCCGAAGCGGTTCGTTCCGCGCGCTATGCGCGGCTGGTTCTCGCGCTGGGACACTGGATGGCGGTTGCGTCCTGGCAGGGGGATGCGGAACCGTCAAAGCAAATGCTGCTGGCCATGCCGGCAAGCGAGCTGGCTCGCGATGTGCTGCGCGCGCGCCATCGCAAGCTTGTCCGTCGCGGGCGAGGGCTGCACAAGCTCGACGCGCCACGGCGGCATCGCGCTCGTATTGCCGCAAAGAAGCTGCGCTATGCAGCCGAATTTTTCGCGTCGCTGTTCCGGCGGAAGTCGCTGGACAATTTTCGCGGCGTGCTCGCCAGGCTGCAGGATGACCTTGGCTGGGGCAATGACATGGCCGTGGCTGGCCACCTCCTCGGTTGTCTTCAGCAGGCCAACGAAAGTGTCTCAGGCGGCGCAATCTATGCCAGAGGATTCCTGTCGGCACGCCTCGTCGCTGATCGGGAAAATCAGCGACGGCTCTGGAAGCGGTTCCGCCGCACGGAACGGCCACAGTAAGGCGCATCTTCTCCCGGGCATGGTTGCCGGTTTGGCGGCGGGTGGCATGGCGCACCACCTTGAAATCCGCACAGATCGTGATTRCTTGCCTTTTGATCTGAAGGACCGCACGCCGGGCGACGCGGTGAGCTACCCCGCCGGCGATCCGCATGCCGCCATGCGCGACGACGGGAAGCGGCGCTTCACCCGCAAGGACGGAGCGCAGACTACCCGGCGGCTTTCCCGTTCGATGTCCGCCCGGCCCGTTGACTCATCCTGCATCCAGGCCGCTTGCCTGCCGTGCCTCATGCGCTTGCAAGGCAAGCGCCGCCGCCAGGCCGGCGCCGCACATGGCCGAAGTCAGCAGGAAGGCGCGTCCGCCGACGCTGGCGAAGAGGAAGCTGCCCAGCAGTACACAGCTGGCTGTCAGCAGGCCAGCGCAGGCTGCGTAAAGCCCGGTGCCGCTGGAGATGACTTGCTCCGGTACGCGGGTGCGGATGTATTGCGCTGCGCCAAGCTGGGTGAAGCCGAGCGTGGCGCCTTGCAGCAATTGCGCAAGCATGGCTACGCTGGCCGTTTCGGCCAGGCCGATCATCGACCAGCGCAGGATGCCCGCCGCGCAGGCCAGCGCGATCAGCGCCGGTGCCGATATCCGCGCAGTGCCTGGCGGGGGATCGCCGCATAGACGGCCTGGACCGCACTGGCGAACGTCTCCGGCGATTCGATGGTCCTGCGATGGTTCGATCCGAACCGCTTTGCCAGCGATGGTATCCGGGTGGTCTCCCGAGGTGGCCTTGCGTATCACTTCGGCAAAGCGGGCGGCGTCGCGCAGCGCGCTGTTCATGCCGCCGCTGGCCATTTCAGTGCCCAGCTGGCCTACCTGGATATGGGCCTCATCCTCGGATGCCATTAGTTACCAGTCACCAGTTGCCAGTGGCATAGCCGGCCGTCATTTTTGTTCATTGGAACGCCCGGCGCCGAGCGCTTCGAGCAGTGGCCGGAGGGCATCGAGTTCCGCGCCAAAACCGGTCCAGTCGCCCGCTTTCAACCGCTCCATGGCGCGGTCATAGTGGGCAAGTGCCTCGCGGGCGCGGCTGTCCGACGTGCCCTGGCGCTGCGCCGCCGCGGGGGCGGCTTCCTTGAAGAGCGCCGCCAGTGCGGCGCCCAAGGTCTCCTCCATGACCACATGGTCGCCGTAGGCGGCGATCACCCGCTTCAGCTCGGGCAATTGCCCGGACTCCGCGCGCAGGTAGAGCGGGGAGACGTAGAGTATCGCGTTCTCGATGGGCACGACCTGGAGATGGCCGCGGATGACGCGCGAACCCATCTGGTTCCACAGGGAAATCTGCTGGGAGATCTCGGTGTTCTGCTGGATGCGCGCTTCGATCTGGAACGGCCCGTAGATCAGCTTGTCCTTGGGAAACGCGTAGACGACGAGCTTGCCGTAGTCGGGAGGATCGCAGCGTGCCGCCAGCCACGCAATCATGTTCTCGCGCCGGCTGGGCACCATCGGCAGCATCAGAACGAACTCGGCGCGCGGCTCCGCCGGGAGCCGAACAATCATGTAGTAGGGCGACATCGGCGCGCCGGCGCYAGTCCCGGCCCCGGTCCCGGCGTCAATGTCGGCCAGCTTGCGGGGGAACTGCCAGAGATCCTCCCGGTTGTAAAAGACTTCCGGCGCTTCCATGTGGTAGGCACGGTAGATCTGCGCCTGGATCAGGAACAGGTCCTCGGGATAGCGGATATGTTGCTGCAGGTCCTGCGGCATCGTGCCCAGTGCCTTGAACAGGCCCGGGAAAATGCGCTGGTACGTCCGCACGATGGGATCGGCGGGATCGCTGACATAGAAGTCGACAGTCCCGTTGTACGCATCGATCACTACCTTGACCGCATTGCGTATGTAGTTGTCGCCGTCTTCGCTGGCCGGCTGGGAGTACGGGAACCAGCGGCTGGTGGTATAGGCATCCTGGATCCAGTAAAGCCGCCCGCCGCTTGCGACGATGTAGGGGTCATGGTCGAGGCCGAGGAACGGGGCGATCGTGCGTACCCGGTCCTGGATGTTGCGATGGAGCAGGATCCGGCTTGAGGGTGTGATGTAGCCGGTCACCAGGATGTTGGGATCGTCGAACTGCCAGGCGAAGAGGGCCTGCAGCGCCAGGCTGCCGATGCCGATGCCGTCGCGCCCGCTGTAGTTTGTATAGACGTTCTCGTCGCCCTTGGGATAGTCGAACTCTGGCGCGTTGCCGTTGACGATAACGTAGCCCTTGCCGCCTTCGCCGAAGTACAGGCGCGGCTCGCGGATGGCGGGGCCGCCGTTGGAGACGGGCGGAATATCCTTCAGGTAAAGGGAGGGCAAGCCCTCCGCGGATTTCTCCGTGACCGGCGACATCACGACGCCGTTGCCGTGGGTGAACAGCAGATGCAGGTTGACCCAGGTCTGGGCATTTGCCGGCAGCAGCGACGGCTCCAGTTCCCGCGCCGAAAGCATGACTTGCTGATAGCCGGCGGCAAACCGGTAGCGGTCGATGTCCGTCGCCAGGAATTTGTAATAGGTCCTGATCTCCTGCAACTGCGCATAGGTATCCCGCAACGGCTGCAAGTCCCACAGGCGGATGTTGTCGATGGTCGGGCGATTGGCCTGGAGCGTGGCGAGATTCAGGTTCTGTTGGGCCGGAAACGGCTTTACCGCGATCTGCGCCAGGCCATAGGCCTCCCGCGTCAGCGCAATATTGTGCTGGATATAGGGCGTTTCCAGCTGTAGCTCGTTCGGCTTGACATAGAAGCGCTGGAACAGCGCCGGGTAGGCCACGGCGAATACGAATGCGCCGCCGAACACGATCAGCGCCGACGCCGCGGGAATCCGATAGCTCCGCCAGCGTATATTGGCCAATGAGGCGACCGCGGCAGCGGTGGCCAGGCCGATCAGCGGCCACAGGACCGGCAGCCCGACATGGACATCGGTATAGCCGGCGCCCACCACGACGCCGTTGTCGCCGTAGAGCAGCAGGAAGCGGTCGAGCCAGTAAGACCAGGCCTGCAGCAGGAAGAACAGTCCCAGCAGCACAGAGCCGTGGGTGGCGGCTGCTGGCGCAAGCCCGCGCGGCGACTGCAGGAATGCGATGTCGCCGCGCAGTCCGTACACCACCGCGGCGACGACCGCGCTGCAGCCGAGCAGCAATAGCAGCCAGTTCCTGAGCGCGATATAGGCGGGCAGCGAGAAGAGGTAGAAGCCGATGTCCTTGCCAAAGATCGGATCGCCTTTGCCAAAGGGCACCTGATTGACATAGCGCAGCGCGATGTCCCAGTCCGAGGCTTCGCTGACGGCGAGGAACAGGCCCACGAGGACGGCGGCCCCGGCGATGGCGGTGCGCCAGTGGACGTGGGGCGCGACGTCGCCGACCAGTTCGCTCAGGACCTCCGGCATCCCGGGCGGAGATGCCGACTCCAGCTTCCAGGCGCCAGGGCTCGCGTAGCGGTGCGCCAGCCATCCCGACGCCCATATCGCGCCCGCCGAAGCCACGAAGACGGCGGCGAAAAGAAGCGCCTGGGTAAAGAGGATCGTCCAGAAGACGTCCGCGTAGCCGACGGAGGAAAACCACAGCCAGTCAACCAGCATGCCGGTGACGCGGCTGACGACGATCAGCACGGCGACGACCGCCACGATCCTGGCGGCAATGCCTCTCAGCCGCGTGCCGGATCCGCCTGGCGATCGCATCGATCGTGCTCCTTTGCCGGAACGTCATCCATGGCCTGCTGTGACCGGACCTAGGTACGCTGCCGGTCTGCCCGAAACCTGGCCGAACGGGTTGGCGGGGCGACCGCGATAGCCGGCTCCCAACAAAGCAAAGGTCCGCGCCGGATCGCCCCGGATAATCAATTGTAGGTGGGGAATCACCGCGCAGCACGCTTGCCGGGGCGCGTCCGATACCGCCCCCGCCCAAGTACATGAAGCGGCACCGCGGTGAAGACGGGATTTACGAAAGCTCTATGGCAGGGCAATACCTCTTTACGCCATTTGCACGGGCCAGTTCCTAACCTTGTAAGGCCCGGCAATTCGGTGGCGCCGCGGAGCTTGAGTGCTCGCGGGCCCGAAGCGCGCATTGCCTGTGCTTCCCCTGGCCAACCTACCTGGTAAGCAATATGACGCCGCACTTCACCAAAGCACCGCGCACAAGCGAACCCCGCCACGGCGGCAGCTATTACCTGAAGCTTGCCGGATGCCTGCTCGTGCTTGGCCTGTTGTACGCCTTGTGAATGAGGGGGCGGGGCCCCCCGCAGCCGTCCCTCCTACTCCTCTACGTAGCCTTTGCGCAGCTTCTCCGCCACCAGCTTGTCCATCTCGCGACGGGCCCGCTCGGCAGTGTCGAACTGCTTGAGATTGACCTGCCCGCTGCTGCCGATGCGGCCGTAGCTGACGCTCAGCTCGGTGCCGCTAAGGCTGGCGCGCCAGAACTTGCGCGAACTGCCCTGCTCGAAGCGCAGCGCCCGCACCAGTTCCGCTTGCCTGGCGCCGCTTGCGGAGGTGCCGGTGCTGGCGTCGTTGGCCGAACCTGAATCCGAAGCCGGCGCCAGCGGTTGCGCTGGTGGTGTCACCACCGGCGCCAGCGGCTCGACTTCCGCATCCAGCGCGCGGTCCTCGCCGTCGGCCAGCATGGCTTCGATGCGGGCCAGTACCGCGCCGGCATCGTGCAGCCAGTCCTTGCCGGGAATGTCGAGCACCCGCCAGCCGAAGCTGCGCAGGATGCCGGGACGGAACACGTAGCGCTCGGCGGTGTCCGCCACGGCCTCGGCCGGCGCATCGAGCAGGATCGCCAGCGCATAGCCCTGCGCGGACGGATCGGCGATGGCCAGGTCGCAGCGGAACTGGGAGCGGCCGACATTGACGTGCACCTGGTGGCCGCGCGAGCGCAGCGCCTCGGCCATCGCGTCGCGGATGCTGTCGGACGCGGCCTGGCGCGTGAAGGCATCGCGCGCGCCCAGGTTCAGGGCGCCGAGCACCGCCTGCGCGCGTTCGAACTGGCCGCGCGCGCTGGCTTGCGCGAACTGCAGGAAAGCGCGCAGCGCGGCAGCGCCATCGTTGTGCACATTGGTGATGGCTTCCGCCTGGATCGTCGACACCACCGCCATGCGGTGGCGCGCGCGGCTGAAAATCACGTTGAGGCGCTTCTCGCCGCCGCGCTGGTTGATCGGGCCGAAGTTCATCAGCATCTTGCCGTCGGGGCCAGGCGCGTAGCAGATGCTCAGGATGATCACGTCGCGCTCGTCGCCCTGGACGTTCTCCAGGTTCTTGACGAACAGGCCGTTGAACTGGTCGTCGTCCTCGCGCACGTACTCGCGCTCCAGGCGCATGGCAAAGTCCGCGTCCTCGCTGGCCAGCGCCTCCAGCGCGGACTCGATGGCGGTTTGCTGCGCCTCCGAGAAGGCGACAATGCCCAGGCTCAGCCCGGTCTCGCGGCGCAGCATCTCGCGCACGGTCTGGGCGATATAGCGCGCTTCCGGCGCGTTGCGCCGGTCGAGGTAGACGCCATCGCCCAGCCGGTGGAAGCTGACCGGCCGTGCCAGCAGCGCGTCGGCCCCGGCGATGCCGGCGTCTTCCTGGTCCGAGCGCAGCGGCGCTGCCTCGTCCTCGGCCTGCTCCAGCAGACGGTCGGGAATGGTCACTAGGCGGCCGTCGTAGAAGGCGGCGTTGGAGAAGCTGATCAGCGATTCGTGGCGGCTGCGGTAGTGCCACGCCAGCAGGGTGGCGGGCAGGTTGCGCGCGGCCTGGTTCAGCAGGCTGTCCGAGTCCAGGTTGATGGCGATGCGCTCTCCTTCCTCCTCCACCACGATCTCGTCGTCGCCCTCGGCGCCGCTGGCCGAGAAGAAGCTGGTCGGCGGCAGCTGCATCTCGTCGCCGACCACCACCACCTGGCGCGCCCGGCTCAGCRCAGGCACCGCTTCCTCCGTGGGAATCTGGCTGGCCTCGTCGAATATCACCACGTCGAACAGGTCCGGCGACAGCGGCAGCGTGTCGGACACCGACAGCGGGCTCATCAGCCAGATCGGCTTCAGGTCGTTGATGACCAGCCCGGTCTCGTCGTCGCTGAGGTCGCGGATGGAGCGGTGGCGCATGCTCTTGCCGAACTCGTGTTCCAGTTCGCGCCGGCCGGTGGCATAGCGCTTCTTGAATGCCTTGCCGTCGGCATCCAGTTGCGTCGCCGACAGCGAGGACTGGCGCACGTGCTCGGCAAACTGCCGGTGCAACGTTGCGCGTATCACCTGGGCGTTGAGCGCGAGCAGCTCGCGCTGGCCCTGCGCTACCGCGCGCGCGGCCTGCGCCAGCGCCGCCCCGCTGAAGTGCGCCAGCGCCGGGCTCTCGCGCTCCAGGCGGCGCAACGCCTCGTCGGCGACCAGCGCCTCCAGTTGCGCCGGTGCGTGGTCCAGCAACTGCAGCGTGGCGGCGCAGGCCGGATCGGCGGCATGGACGGCGCGCAGCAGCGGCAGCAGGTCGGGCAGGTCATCCAGCGCTTCGCGCAGGTCGCGCAGCAACTCGGCAATGTCGCCCAGGCGCGCGTCCGGGGCCAGGGTCAGTCCGTCGCGCACGCGCAGGGCCAGCTTGTCCAGCGCCTCGCGCGCGCCGGCTTGCGCGCGCGCCGTGGCGGCCGGATCGACAGCCTGGCGCAGATGGGCAACCAGTTCGCGCGGACCGCTGGCTGACTGCGCGCGCTGCTCCAGTTCGGCCAGCGCGCGCAGGAAGTCCTGCATCGCGACGACGCCATAGCGTTTGCGGCTGTCGGCATCGCACGCGGCCAGCGCGGCGCCGGCCGCGTGCTCGGCGGCCAGCGCCTCCAGCACTTTGCCGAAGCCCGGATGCACGGCATGCTTGCCGAAGTCATAGCGGCGCTTCAGCTCGCCGCGCAGGCGCCACCAGGCTGGCTGCAGCCAGCGCGCCAGCGACGGCTCCAGGCGCCGGACCAGCGCCAGCGCCGACTCGGTGTCGCCGGAGCTGAGCTTGTCGCGCCAGTTGGACGTCGCTGCCTGGGCGGCGGTGAGCGCCTGGGCGCGCGTTTCAAGTTCGGCCCGCACCTGGCGCAGCGCGCCTTGTGCCGGCGATGCCGGATCGAGCAGATCCAGGTGCGCGGCCAGGCCGGTGTCGAGCAGCCATTGGCAATCGGCGGCGATCGCACGGGCCTGTTCCAGCGCGGTGTCGTGGCCGATCAGGCTGGCGGTGCTGTCCAGCAGCGGGTCCAGCGCGTCGAACAGCGCCTCGGTATCGCTGCACAACTGCTCGGCGCGGCCGAAAGCGCGCTCGTCGGCCAGTAGCTCCCGCGGCAGCCGGGCGAACGGGTGCGCGGCAAGCGCGTCCATGCCGAAGCGCTCGCGCATGGCGCGATGCACGCGCTGGGTGAGTTCGCGCTGGCGATCCCAGCTGGCCAGCGCCGGCAAGCGCTCCCGCATGGCCGGGCCGGTCTCGGGCGCCGCGGGCAGTCCGGCCACGCGGCGCAGCAGCACGCGCACGCTATCGCCCAGCGCCTCGGGCGCGGCCGCCATCGCCGACTCGAAGCGGTCGATACGCTGCTGCTGCCCCGCCAGGGCCCCGGCCACCTGTGCCCGGCGCGCCGCGGCCGCGTCGCCGTCGTGCGGCTGGGCGATCCACTGCTCATAGCAGGCGCGCAGATCGGCGATAAAGGCCTTCTTGTCGGTCTGCGAGTCATGGATCAGGCAGCACAGCGGATCCAGCCCGCTTTGCTTGAGCCGGTGGAACACCACGTCCAGCGCGGCGCGCTTCTCGCAGACGAACAGCACGCGCTTGCCGCGTCCGGCGTAGTCGGCGATCAGGTTGGTGATGGTCTGCGACTTGCCGGTGCCGGGCGGGCCCTGGATGATGAAGCTGCGCTGGCTGCGCGCCAGGCCGACGGCGGCGTTCTGCGTGGCGTCGGACGCCACCACGCTCCACTGCTCGCCCGGCGCCAGTGGTGCCGGCGCCTGCGTCTCGATGTCACGCGGCTCGATCGAGAACACGCGGTCGAAGGCGGGGTTGGGCCCGGGTTCGTCCAGCAGTTGCGCGTAGTCGCGCACCAGCGACATCTTCTTGTAGTTGAAGTTGGCCAGCGTCACCTGGGTCAGGTCCAGGTCCCAGGCATAGCGGTGGCCTTCGGATTCCTGCAGCACAAAGCCCTTGCGGTCGCCGGCATCGGCAGCATCGGCGGTGCCGGCAGCAGGCTGGGCGATATTCGGCTGGCGTGGGCCGGCGCTGGGCGCGGCGCCCGCCTCGAAGCGCTGTGGCAGCTCGCTCGGCCGGACCCAGTGCTCGAACAGCGCCCGCCCCAGCGGGCGGTAGTCGTCCTGCGCATAGCTGTAAGGCGGCAGCCAGCCACCGCCGCTTGCGCGCGCGGCGGCCACGCCCGGCTTGCGGCGCTGGAACTGCTGCATGCGCTGCAGCGCCTTTTGCCGCACCAGCCGCACCGCGGCCTTGTCCACCAGGCGCAGTTCCACCGACGGCTCGGAGCCGCGGATCTGCGCCAGGAGACTGGCATGGATCTCGGCCAGCGAGGTCTTGCCCAGGTCCACCGTTTCGTCCAGGCGGATGTCGTACAGCTGGCTCAGGTGGTGGCGCAGCACCGGGTTGAACTCGGCCTCGCCGCTGGTGCACTGGATCACGTACTGGTCGCGCACGCCCTTGCGCTTGACCAGTTCCACCGGCAGCCACAGCAGCGGCGTCACGATACGCTCGTCCGGTGCTTCCTTGAGGTTGTGCCAGCGCAGGAACGCCACTACCAGGCGCAGGTTGCTGAAGCCGAACTCGGCACGGTCGCGGCGTGTTTCGGCGATCAGCCGGTCCAGCGCCGCCGGCAGGTAGGGCTGGTCGTCGAAGCGCAGCCAGCGCTGCAGCGAAACCGGCTTGCCGTCCACCAGCTCGGCGGCGAACGGGCCGCCCCAAGTGCAGATGTGCTCCGGCCGCACGCTTTCGATCTGCAGCATCAGCGGCACGCTGGCCACGGTCAGGTTGACGCTGGCCGCGGTGGGGCGGAAGTACAGCAGGCGGTTGCGCCGGGACAGGTCGAACAGGCGGTCGCGCAGATGCGCGAGCACCGCCGTGCGGCGCGGCGCCGCACCGCTGGCCCCGGCCAGCGCACGCTCCACCTCCAGGGCCAGCGGCTGCTCGCGCCAGGTGCGCAGCCGCGTGGCCAGCGAGGCCACGTCGGTGGCGCGGTCGTGCCGGTTGATCTCGGTCATCTCCACGATCACCGCGGCCACGATGGGGTGCAGCCGCTCGTGCAGCAGGAACAGGTTGCGCCGGCAGGCAACGAACTCGCGCAGATCGTCCTCGTCGGCGAGGTCCGCGCCGCAGGCCAGGCTGGCCAGCGCCATGCCGAGCAGGAAGATGTCGCCGATCTCGTCGTGGTGGCCGACCAGCAACTCCCAGCTGGCCGGGCCGGGCAGGTACACCGGGCGCTCGATCGGCGCCGCGGGATCCAGTTGCAGCGTCAGGTCGGTTTCCTCGCGGCGCCCGTCGTCGGCATGGCCGCGCTGCAACGTGCCGACGATGTTCAGGCCCGAAGCCGGATGCGGCTGCACCCGGTGCACGGCGCCGATATCCATGACCGGCAGCTCGCCGTCCGGCCGGCGCAGGCCGAGCGCGCCATCCTCGCCCACCAGGATACTGTCGGCGTCGAGCGAGGCGACCCTGCCCTGCGCGTGCAACGCGGCGACCTGCTGGAACAGCGGCAGCATCAGCACCAGTACGTCGTCGGTGGGCAATGCCGCGCCCGCCTGCGCCTCGATCAAGGCGCGCAGGGTACGCGGCGCGCTGTTGGCGATCGTGCTGTCGTTCATGCCTGGGCCTCCTTGRCCAGTTGGCGGTTGTAGCGGTCCATCTCGCGCTTGCCGAAGCCGGCATCGCGGCGCAGGTTGCCGTGCAGCGCGTCCAGGCTGCCCAGCGCCTGCGCCACCCGGCCGGCGCGCAGCAGCGCCGCCTCCTGCTGGTCCGGGTCGGCCAGGGCCAGGTCCATCATCAGCGCATTGAGGTAGGCGCGCACGTCATCGCCGGCCACCTCCGCGGCGAATGCCTCCGGGCCCACCGCGGGCTCGTCGTCGCGCCAGTCGGGAAAGAGCATGCGCACCTGTGCCAGCACCGCCTCGCTCGCCAGCGGCGTGCCGGCCAGGTAATGGGCAAGGAAGCCGCGCGTCAGCGCCTGCAGCCGCCGTTGCCCCGGCAGGTCAAGCCGCTCCAGCGCCAGCGGACCATGCAGCCGGGTCTCGATCCACTGGTCCAGGCCGGCCGCGCCCTCCCACCACAGCGCCAGCGCGCGGGCGCGGATAAAGGTCTCCGGGTGGCTGTGCGCGTTGCTGGCGCCTGCCTCGTGCGACTCGATCTCGGCGGCCTGGCGCAGGTAGGCCGCTGCATCGACGCTGCCTATGCCCGTCTGCACCTTGACCAGCGTCGACACGGCCGGCGCCACCGCGCCGGCGGCCACCGCGCCGCCCCGGTCGGCAAACAGCTCGGTGTGCAAGGCATAGCGCCGGTAGGTCTCGCGATGGCTGCCGCTGGTGCCGGGCGCCGCCAGCGCGTCGTTGAGGATGCGGTCGGCCACCAGGAACCGGCCGTCGTCGCGCGACCACAGCAGGTAATGGGCCAGCTCATGGCCGAATACCGCAAGCAGCTCCACCGCCGACAGTCGCTCCAGCAGCGGCCCCTGCAGGATGATGTGGACCTCGCCGGGCACATAGACCAGCGAGGCGTTCATCTCCTGCCCGGGGGACTGGTACAGCGTAGCCCGCGCATCGACGCCCAGCCGCGCCATGGCCTGGGCCAGCGCCGCATGCACATCGGCATGCGCCTCGGCATCGATGCGATAGGTATCGCGCAACAGCATCAYGCGCAGCGCCTCCAGGTGCTCGGCGCGGGTCGTGCGCGCGCTGGCCCAGCGCCAGACGTCGGGCTCGTGGCTGCGCAGGTAGTCGACCACCGTTGCGTGATAGGCCAGCGGCGTCAGCGCGCTGCGATCCGGGGCGTGAGAGTCCATGCGGGAAATCCCAGGGTTGCATGGAGGCTGATTCTACAGGGGGCGGGATGGCTGGCGCGGTTCGCCGGGACCGCCGCTTCATTGGCATGAATGCCCTTGCCGCGCGCTCTTCCCAACCGGCTTGCCTGGTTCCTGGATGGCGTCGTGATTTGCTGCTCACATGTTATGTTGTCATACAACATGAGGTGATGCGTTCGCGGCTGTTGCTGTGTTCCTGGTTCGATTTTTCCGGTGTTAACCCTGGAATTCGCTGTGTACCCTTGCTTGAAGGTTTGCCATGTCATAGGATGACTGATAACGAGAGTACGCCCCTCAAAAGCGGTTCCCTCCTGACAGGACCCCGATATGAAAGCCAACATCCTCCAGCTCAACCCGATCCTGGTCCCTGCGATCAACGACCAGCTGGATTCGCTCTACACCGTGCACCGGTTGTTCGAGCAAGCCGACAAGGATGCCTACCTGCGCGAGCACGGCGCCTCGATCCGCGCGGTCGTCACCGGCGGCCACACCGGCATCGCCAGGGCGATGATGGAGCAACTGCCCGCGCTCGAGGTGGTGGCGGTCAACGGTGTCGGCACCGATGCGGTCGACCTCGAATACGCGCGCGCGCGCGGCCTGCCGGTTACCGGGACGTTCGGGGCGCTGACYGAGGACGTCGCCGATCTCGCCGTGGGCCTGCTGATCGCCACTTGCCGGGGCATGTGCCCGGGCGATCGGTTTATCCGCGCCGGCGACTGGGTCCGGCATCCGCAGCCAAGCGCGATCCCGCTGGCTCGCCGCGTCAGCGGCATGCGCGTGGGCATTGTCGGCATGGGCCGCGTGGGCCGTGCCATCGCGGCCCGCATGGCGGCGTTCGGCTGCCCCATCGCCTACACCGACCTCAGGGCGATGGAGGATGTCCCTCACCCCTTCGTGGCCGACCTCGTGCAACTGGCCCGCCAGAGCGATGCGCTGATTCTTGCCGCCGCCGCGGACAAGGCAGAGGGCATCGTCAATGCCGAGGTCCTCGACGCGTTGGGCAAGGATGGCTACCTGATCAACGTCGCGCGCGGCCGGCTGGTCAGGGAAGACGATCTGGTCGCGGCGCTGTTAGCCGGCCGGATCGCGGGCGCCGGGCTGGATGTTTTCGTCGATGAGCCTAACGTGCCCGAAGCCCTGTTCGCGCTGGACAACGTCACGCTGCAGGCGCACCGCGCCAGCGCCACGCACCAGACGCGGGCGGCCATGGGCGAGATGGTCCTGGCAAGCATTGCCCAGGCGCTGGCCGGGCAACGGCCGGAGTTCAGCCTCACCACCTGAGCGCCGGCAGCCGCCTTCCTCAGCCCCAAAAGACGATAACCAGGATCACAGGAGACAAGATGCAAATCAAATTTCTGGCGGCCATCGCCATGGGCGTGCTCGCGTGCGGCATGGCCGGCGCGCAATCCTATCCGGCCAAGCCGATCACCATCGTGATCGGCTCCAGTCCCGGCAGCACCACGGATGGCCTGGCCCGCGCCATGGGCGCCCAGATCACCATGGAAACCGGCCAGCCGGTCATCGTCGACAGCCGCCCCGGCGCATTCGGCGGCATCGCGGCGCAGTTTGTCGCGCGCGCGGCCCCTGACGGCTATACGCTGTTCATGACCACCAACACGACGCAGGCCGCCAATCCGCACCTGGTGAAGAACCTGCCCTACAACCCCATCAAGGACTTCGCACCGATCGGCCAGGTGGTCCAGGGCTACATGCTGATGGTCGTGAACCCCAACGTGAAGGCCAAGAACGTATCCGAATTCATCGCGCTGGCGAAGACGGAGCCGGGCAAGCTGACGTTCGGCTCGGGCTCATCGTCGGCGCGGGTTGCCACCGAGCAGTTCCAGCACATGACCGGGACCAAACTCACGTATGTCCCCTACAAGGCCAATCCGCCCGCCGTGATTGACCTTGTCGCCGGACAGACCGACGTGATGATCGTCGACCTGACCACCAGCCTGCCGCAGGTCAAGGCCGGCAAGCTGCGCGCGCTCGGCGTCAGCAGCCCGCAGCGCTCGCAGCTGCTGCCCAACGTGCCGACCATCGCGGAGCAGGGCGTGGCGGGCTACGAGTCCGGTTACTGGAACGCGCTCTACGCGCCAGCGGGCACGCCGGCGCCGGTCATCAACCGGCTCAACGACCTGATGCGCAAAGCCATGGCAACCGAGTCGATCCGCCGTTTCGTGACGGAGAACGGCATGGAGGTGAAGGTGTCTTCGCCCGAGGAACTCGCCAGATTCCAGCTTGCCGAGCTGGACCGCTGGGGCAAGATCATCAAGACGGCTGGCATCCAGCCTGAGTAGGAGCCAGCGGTATGCGGTGCGGTACTGCCAGGGCCGCCACCGCCTACAGCGCGTACTTCACCGTCAGGTAGAACGTGCGCTGCGGGAACGGGTGGAACAGGAAATACTTGCGGTTGTTGAGGTTGTCCACGCCCAGCGCGCCGCTCCAGTGCTTGTCGAACTGGTAGCGCACCCGCGCGTCCATGACGAAGAAGCTCTCGAAGCCTTGATAGGTGGCGGGGTTGATGTCCGTGTTGTCGACCGTCGCATAGACGCGGCTGCTGTAGCGCGCCGCCAGGGTGTAGGCCCATTTGCTGTCCGGCTGGTACGTTACCGCCAGGGTGCTGCGCCACGTCGGCACGTAGGGGACCCGCTTGCCGACCGATGTCGCGCCCGGAATGGTGGGGACGTAACTGTCGTTGGACAGTATGCGTGAATCGACGTAGGTCACATTGCCGGAGAACGACAGGCCGTGGATCAGCACGTTGTCCTGCTGGCCTGCCAGCTCCACGCCGACCTGACGTGTCTTGCCCACGTTCTGCGTAAAGGAGACCGGCGTGGCAAAGCCGGGGATCGTCGACGTTTGCGAGATCAGGGCGTTCGACACGTACTCGTTGAATACCGAGAGACGCATCTTGCCGTCGTTGGCATGGTGCTCGACGGCCAGTTCGCCGGACATGACGCGCTCCGGCTGCAGGAAGGGGTTCGCCTGGACAAATGTCGTGCCGGTCTGGATGGATTGATACAGTTCGCCGACGGTGGGGAACCGATACGCCTTGCCGAACGAGCCGGTGACCGACCATGTCTCGGTCGCGTCCCAGGTGACCGACGCCTTGGGCGAGAAGGCCGACTTGTCCACGCCGGGCTGGTTGATCGGCACCCCCACGCCATTGCTGCCCGTCGAGAAATTGAAACCGTCATACGCGCGCCACCATTCGTAGCGGCCGCCCAGCGTGGCCTGCCAGCCCGGTGCCACGCGCCAGACGTCCTGCAGCCACAGCGCGCTGGTCTGTGTCTTGCCAAGCGAGTTGCTGAACAGCGGGCCGCTGCTGCCCGATGTCCAGTTCGCCGTCGTGTACGTAGGGCTGGCGAGCTTGAACTGATCGTAGTGCGCGCCAAAGCTGACGATGTTCGCCCCCGCGGCGCCCTGCGGCCGCCAGATTCCCTTGAGATCGACCGTGGTCCATCCGGTCCCGCTCATGTCGGTGGCGCGGCCGGGGCCGCCGCTCTGCGCGCCTGGGTAGAGTCCGGTGGAAAGGCGGCTCAGGTCCCGGAGATAGTAGAGATTGCTCAGGGTCATTTCCCAGTCGAACAGTCCCTTCGTATGGGTTTCCACCTTCAGGCTCTGCATCAGGTGCTGCTGCTCGATGTTGTTGCTCGAGAACTGGCCGGCGATGGTGTTGGCGTTGTACGCGAACCCGCCGATATTGACGCTGCCGCTCTGGGCGCCATAGAAGGGCGTGCCCGCGGCGGTGCTCAGGTAGGTCTGGGCGTTTGCCTTCGAGCTGTTCTGCCAGTAGCCCAGCGTGTAGGCCGCGCTCAGCGTCGGCGTGAAGTCATAGGCCAGCTTGACGGCGGCGTTGTCCTGCAATGTGTGGATGAAGTTGCCCGCGCCGATCACCTGGATCGCGCCGCCTGTACGGTTGCGGTCCGCGATGGCGCCGGTGATGACCGGCAGYCCGGCGCCGGCCCGGGTCGTCGACTGGCTGACCGTACCGATGCTGAGCGGCTGGCTGAAGCTGTTGAGGTGGCTGGCATTGAACCACCACGACAGCTTGCCCACGCGGTCGCCCAGTGTGGCGCTGTATTGCTGGGCCGGCTCGTTCTCGCTGGTGCCGTATTTGCCGAAATGCTGCACGGCGCCCGTGAATTCCAGGCTGCCTTCGAAGGCCTTCGGCATCCGTGTGGTGATTTCCGTCACGGCGCCATACGAGTTGCCGGGGTAGGCCGCGGAGAAGGGGCCATACATCACGTCGATGCGATCGACTTGCTGCGGCGCCACCATGAACCACTGGGGCGACCCGTTGCCGTTGTTGTTATTGATCAGCGTGGATAGCAGGACGCCGTCGGCGTAGATCAGGCTGCGGGCACTGGCATTGATGCCGGTGGTGCGCGTGGCCATCGGCGACTGGGTGTCGCCGATGAACCGCTTGCGCACCAGCACGTCCGGCAGGTACTTGAGCATGTCTTCGGTGCCCATGACGTTGATGGTCTCGGCCGCCTGCTGTGCCGTGATGCCCTCGGTCGTTTGCGGCAGTTGATTCTTCTCGGCGAAGGACCGGGTTTCGGTGACCTGTACCGCGGGCAGGGTCCGTTCCCCCGGCGCCCCCTGGCCTGCCGCGACGGCTGGCGTTGTGCCGCTGTCCTGGGCGTGGGCGCTGCCGGCCCCCAGGATGGCAGCCGACAGCAAGGTACAGCCGCA
This sequence comes from Cupriavidus sp. 05T313, assembly GCF_056396665.1. Taxonomy (NCBI): domain Bacteria; kingdom Pseudomonadati; phylum Pseudomonadota; class Betaproteobacteria; order Burkholderiales; family Burkholderiaceae; genus Cupriavidus; species Cupriavidus sp. 05T313. The sequence goes on from NZ_JBFTLX010000010.1 coordinate 100,627, forward strand.
GCTGACGAAAGCTAATGCAAATGCCGGTGACGGCAAGGCGCCACCGGCGATGCCGGCGCGAGGGTCTGGATTCATGGTGTTCCGGGCAAGTCTGGAGCGGACCGATAGCCCGCTCGTGGCATGGACGCGCGCCCGCGGAGCGGGGGGGCGATCAGGCGAAGGCGATCATGCCAGGGGTGGCGCCCGGGCCGTTGCGCGCAGGAGGCCCGGAGGCTGGTAGGCATTGCGCTGCAATGCCGGCCGCGCAAGACCAAGCGGGGTGAGGTGGGGGAGAAAGGCGAACGGCGCGTGCGGCACCGCATTGGTGTTGCCAAGATCCGCGCAGACCAGGCAGCAGAGGGCATCGTCGAGGCTGTGATGGCTGCCGGGTGCGTCCTCAGGGAAGTGCGTTTGCTCGTCGATCGGGACAACGCGCATACCGCTTGCGCTGCAGATCGTCATGTCGGCCATCTGCCCGTCCACCTGCCCGTGGGCCATCTGTGGCCACGGTGCATGCAGCACCATGCCGAGCAGCGCGAGCCACAAGATGAGCCGACGAGTGAGGGGCATATTGTATGGAGACAATGGGTGGCCGATTATAGTGGCGAGCCGCCGCCTGCAAGGGCGCTGTGGGCCTGATTCCGCTGGATCGGGGTGCGGCGCAGCGCCGCACCCGCTGCCGTCGGATGGGCGTGTGCAGCACCAGGCATTGGATGCGGCCGGCGTCCTTGCATACCTGTCAGCTTATATCCCCTTGCGGCGCATTTCCCTGTGCTGTGTACGGTTCGCCACGTTTCTGCGTAAGAGGCGCTTGCAATTCAGGCATGCGTGTACGCCGGGGCTGACCGCAGGTGATGGGGGGGCGGCTATGCCTGAGGCCAGCCGAGTTCGATGAACACCTTGCACAGTGCCTCCATGCCTGCCGCATCTTCGTCGTCAAAGCGGCCTGCCACCGGGCTGTCCACGTCCCACACGCCGATGAGCGTGCCGTCGGCGGCGATCAGCGGGACCACGATCTCGGATTTGGAGGCGGCGTCACAGGCGATATGGCCGGGGAATGCGTGGACGTCGCGGACGACTTGCGTGCTGCGGGTCTGGGCTGCGGTGCCGCAGACGCCTTTGCCGAGGGCGATGCGTACGCAGGCGGGTTTGCCCTGGAATGGACCGACTACCAGCTCGGTGCCGTCGTAGAAGTAGAAGCCTGCCCAGTTGAGGTCTTGCAAGGAGTGGAATACCAGGGCGGAGAAGTTGGCGGCGTTGGCGATGGGGTTGGTTTCGTCTGCCAGTAGTGAGCGTGCTTGGGTGATGAGGTTCTGGTATTGCTCGGGTTTGGAGGTGGGGGTGGGATTGGTGGGTTGTTGGTGCATGGTTGGGTCTGGTGGGTGGTTGCAGTCGCTGAACGTTGATGTCAAGGGTTTAACGTCAAAGGCCTGACTTCAAAAGCTTAAAGTCAAAGGCAGTTTCACCACCCCTGCGGGGCGGCGACCTACTTTCTTGTCTTGCCAAGAAAG
>NZ_JBFTLX010000011.1:0-99001 GCF_056396665.1 Cupriavidus sp. 05T313
GGTTCTTGCCGGGAACATGGGTCGAATATCTCTGGTTCCCGATAAAGACTGCGTTTGAGAAGAATCGGCTTCACACAGAAGAGAACATGCGTGATCCGCGACTGCTGATTGGCGGGGTCATCGCCCTACTATGGCTTTCAAAATCTGCGGCCCTCTGGCTTCGAAATCGCGCCGTGGACAGCCAATCTCAATTTAAGCTATTCCTCAGCATCACCTTTGTCGGAATGTACCTGTTCTGGATGACGATGTTTGGCATTTACCGATATGCCATCCTGCTGGAGATACTGTCGATCCTGATGGCGGGTATGGTAATTGGGGAAGCGATCGATAGCGGCCACCGACGAAAAGCACTCTGGATTGCGGTGCTGGTATATGGCTCCGCCGCCATCCTGACGAGATCCCCGAACTGGGGAAGAACGCCGATGGATGGGAACCTGTATTTTTCCACCGAGCTTCCCAAGCTGCCGCAGAAGTCGCTGGTTCTCAATCTAGTGAACGGTCCGGTGGGGTACCTCGCTCCGCAATGGCCAGACAACCCCCCGTTCGTCTACCCGATCTCGAACCTTTCAGGCCCTGGGCGCAACGAAGCCATCCAGCGGATCATCAACGAAAGAGTCATGTCCCATCGGGGCGAAATCTCCGCACTATGGGATGGCATCGACTTCACCGACTCTATGCGCCAACTGCTTGCGAACTATCACCTGCATGTGGACATGGCGTCCTGCCGGCCGGTGTATCGCCCATCGCTTGCCACGCTTCTAGTTTGCCCAACACGGCGCACAGGCAACAACAGGACACCCGCTGCCGAGTGAAACATGAACATCGCTGACGCGTTTGCAGTTGTTGAATATCTTCCAGTCCGGGATCGGTAGGAAAGACGCCGCCCGATTGAGATGCCTTATCGAAGGTGATCCAACACCTGGTTCGCCGCCATGACCACCGATTCACCGGCCGGATGATCCCAGGCCGTGCCTTGAAGGCGCCTCAAGGCACGGGCGAGGTTTGCCGCTCACGCCCCGCAAGGAGATGAGGATTTGCACTAACTACGCCCCCGTGCAGCGCCAGCTGCTGCGCGATGTGTTCGGCGTCGAGCCACCGCAGCTCGACTATCCGCTGGAGACCCGGCCGGACTGCCGCGCCGTTCATCGTCAGCAACGGTGGCGGCCGACAGGCGCTGGTGGGGACATTCGGTATGGTGCCAAAGACCCGGATCCCGCCCGGCGGGGCCAAATTCGACACGACCAACGCGCGATCGGAAACAGTCGGTGAGAAGCGGTCGTTCTCAGGGCCCTGGAAGAAGGGCCAGCTCTGCCTGGTGCCGGCCAGTTCGTTCTACGAGCCCAACTATGAGAGCGGGACCAAGTCCGTGCGCTGGCGGATCTGGCTGAAGGACGAGCCTGAGTTTGCCATCGCTGGGCTGTGGCGCGCCTGGCCGGACGAGGACGGCGCGGAAGTGTTCAGCTTCACCATGCTTACCATCAACTCGGACAAGCATCCGCTGGTGAACCGCTTCCACGCCCCCGGAAAGGAGAAGCGGATGATCGTCATCGTGCCGCGCGCCGAGTGGGGTGACTGGCTGACGTGTCGGGATCCGGAGCGGGCGCACAGCTTCATGCGGCCCTACCCCCCCGAGCTAATGGACGCTGCGCCGGCGCCGCGCGCGCCGCGGGCAAAAGCTGCCGAGTAGCCTTGCGCATCCCATCGAGAGAGTTATGTTCCCTCGGACCTAATTCCACTAGAGTGATGCCGGGCAAACGCGATTGCCCCGTCTTTCCTTCAGCACCCACTCCTTCCCGGCAGCGGGTGCTTTTTTTTACCGCCAGCGCGCCCGCACCTCGTCCGCCAGGTCCATGAGCCGGCGCACTCCGTCGCGCGCCCATCACTAGTAGGGTACCAGCTGTTGATGCGACGCATTATCATTAGCGATGGCAACAGATTGGACCCCTTGTTGCTTTCCGAGGTGTAGGCGCCATCTCCCTGCGCCTACACCCCTTTCTCCCTCTAAGGTGCCTACCATCAGCGCACCAGAGTACCTACGCTTTACCCCAACTCGTTCTCCAGATTCGCCAAGCCACCTCCCCTGCTCCGCCGCGCGCTAATTGACAAGCGGCCACGGCGGCCTCCAGCCGGATCTAATACGGCGCGCGCTGTGCCACCGCCATCTATGAACACTGCAGTGGTGGCACTTCGCAGGGGATCCCGTCTCCGTCACCGTCAATCTTCACGCCAGGGCAATTGCGCAGGTAGAAGCGAGCTTCCTGACAGGAAGTCATTTGGCTGCAGTGCTGCTTCCCCTGACATTGAAAGACCGGCGAAGCTGCCGGAAGTGCTGTCGCTTCAATCATGGGTTCAGCAGGCTGGGCAGCTTGTTCGGCCTTGGGAGATTGCTTGAAGTAGAACCAGGCGGCGGCGACCGCGACAGCGACCAGTAGGAATTTGTTCAAGTGACCCCTTCTTTTTATGCGAAGGATGCCACATTTTCTCCTTTATCAGGTCAAAGCGACGGAATAGCCGGCCTCGTCTTTCGCACTGTAGGATACCTTTCCTATTCCAGAATGACAGGCTGGTGGGGTAGATGCGGTCAAGACTCAATGGCTCTGGCCTACCCATCGCGGTCAGTCACCTAGTGCCCAGTGAACAACCGAGCCTAGCTGAAAGCAGCCTCCAAGCGCGGTCATCGAGATGCATTTTGCGTGCATCCTTCACTGCTGTGTCCTGCCCTATGCCGGACGGCGACTCTGCCTTGACAATGCCGTTACCGCTCGCGCGCCGGTTGCTGGCAGAATCGCACATGACACCGGCTTCTCGAAGCCGGCCAAGGACAAGCACCAATGACACTCCCGATGGATGACCACCCCCCACTGATGAGGAACACCCTCGAAGATGCCCTCCCAGTTGCAGCAATGCGACCAAACCTCTTCAAGTACGCGACGTCCGAATTGTCTCAGGACGCGGTAATCTGCTGGATCCTGGCAGTGGCGGACGTCCATTTCCGCGATTCTTGTCCAGAATTGCATGCGTTCGGCCAGGCCTTCGTCCGGTCACTCCTTTCACGAAGCGCCTCCTGCCCTCAGCCACAGGAGGTCAGAAGAGTCCGCGTCGTCCAGCAGGAAGCAAATATCGACATCCTGTGTTGGATCAACGAGGAAATTGTAATTCTTATAGAGGATAAAGTCGGAACCAAGCAGCACAGTAATCAGCTTCATCGATATAAGAACCACCTCGCAAAGGCGCGGGACCGCATAGCGCATTCGGTACTGATTTACCTTCAGACTGGAGATCAGTGCGATTATTCTCCTGTCACGGATGCGGATTATCATGTCCTGCATCGGCGTGATCTGATTGATCTACTTGGTACCGAGAGCGGACGTCAAGGACGCTTGAAGAGTGACATTCTGGAGGACTTCGCATGCCACCTCGAGCGCATCGAGACCTTAGTCCAGGGCTATCCCGTTATTCCAGTGAAGAAATGGGGGAAGAACGCTCGAATCGGCTTCCTCTCGCGCCTCAAGCGAGACCTAGACAGCGGATCATGGAAGTATTGCCCCGATCAGACCGGGGGGCACTATGGCTATTTCGGAGACAAGGTGCAAGTCGATGGCGCGGCGATTTACTTGCGGGTAGTGCTCAGCGATCGTGAGAACAAACTGTTCTTCAAGATAGACGTTTCTACTCCTGCGGAGCAAGTCCGTCTCAGAGACATGTGGACTAGCCTAATCGTTGGCCACGCATGCAAGCTGGGACTGGCGGTTAGCAAGCCTAGGCGGAAGTTCGACAGTAGCACGATGACAGTCGCTATAGTGGGCCATCCATTCCCAATGACCGATCCAAGCGGCTGTCTCGACCTTGAACAGAGCCTTGAGATAATTCGCGAATGCCAAAGGGTCATTGATACTTGCAAGCGCGAGGTTGTCGATGCGGCCACGGGCTACCACGATCGCGCCGCCCGACAACATGCCGGGTTCGTGGAGGCTTGAGCGATGAAGGTCTACTTGGACGACGAACGCCCCACGCCTGCGGGCTGGACGAGAGCGTATTGGCCATCAGAAACAATAGCACTACTTGAAACCGGTGAGGTCACCGATCTGAGCCTCGACCATGATCTTGGAGACGATGAGCGCGGGACCGGCTACGACGTCATCCTGTGGATTGAGGAGGCCGTGGCGCTTAGGGACTTCGTCCCGCCGCGAATCACTGTCCATTCCTCGAATGCATCGGCCGCTGAAAAGATGCGCGCTGGCATCTTGACCATTGAGCGATTGGCAGGAGGCCGTTGATAGGCCAAGGGAGCGCTACCTCTCTCAGCCCAGAATGCCCCGCGCCCGAACTTCATTCTCCAGGTCTGTCAGCCGCTTCCCCTGCTCGGCTGCGCGCTCATTGGCACGCCGCCACTGCTGCCTTCAGTCTGACCTCATACCCCCCGCGCAGCGCCAGCTCGGCCAGCGCCGCGCGAAAGAACTCGAAGTCGCCGGCCGTCTCCGGCACCTTCGCCAACGGCCAATCCGGCTCGGGGATCTCGGGCGTCTCGCACGGCACGGCCACTGGCACCCTCACCTCCACCGGCTTCTCGATCATCTGCGGCGCGGCGGCGCAGCCGGCCAGCAGAAGCACCGCAAGTACCGCACACGCCGCGAAATTGCGTTTTTGCGCAAGTTGCCACTTCATAGCTTCCCCCGCTCGGTCATAAAGGTCTCGCGCAATCCATGCAGCGATGCGCACAGGTCCGACCCCGGCACCTGCGCCTGGATCTTGCCGGCCAGCAGCGTGTACTTGGACTGAGCTGCCTGAGCCTCGGCGTCGGCCTTCGCTGCCTGGTACTGCCGCAGCTTGGCCTGCGCCTCAAGGGCAGCCACCGCGGCGTTCTGGGTGGTCAGAGATCCGGCCAGCGCCCGGTTGTCACCCTTGGCCTTGACCAGGTCGGCCAAGGCCTGAGCCAGCTCGGCGCGAGCAGCGTCACGCTCGTGCCGGTAGACCAGCACCGAACCGCCAGCCAGCGCCAGCACCACCAGCACCGCGACGAAGAAGATCCGCTGCGGCGTGGCGAAGACGGCTTTGATGACCGCCCCGATAGCGTCAAGAATCGGCATGGTGGATCACCTCCGTGGGACTGAACTGGTAGCCTTCCCGCGCATTCCTCTGGGTGATCCAGAGCGGGAACGGCAAGTCGAATGAAAAAAAACCGTTCGAAGGCGGCTGGAATGAAAGAAAACTGGGAAGGCTGAAAGAAAACTTGGGGCCGTCAGCGGCCCCACCCCTCCGGAAACTCGGCCAGCGGCACGATCTGGCCCGCCAGCGCGTGCGTGCAGTCGCCCAGGAACTGGATGCGGCCATCGGTCACGAAGCTGTGGCAGGTCTTCTTGACGTACGGGATCTGATAACTCGGATCGGCGCGCTTGCGCGCGACCTGGGCGCGCAGCTCATCGGGGTTGCCTGCAGCGGCCGGCTCATCCCACCAGGTCAGCACACTCGGCGTGAACGTCGGGCGCTCCACGTCGCCATTCCAGCCCCAACGCGGTCCGTCACCGGCACCGTGCTGGATATGGTGCGGGCTATCACAGCCAGGGCACCAGAAGGAAAGCCCGTTGCCCGGTGAGTCCTGAAGGACCTTCGATAGGATGCTCATGAAACCCCCAATGCAGTTTTGGCGCGCGCCCAGAAGGCGCGCCGCTCCGCAATACCGTTGATCCCGCCGTTGATGGCTCGCGTCAGACCCACGAAGTCGCCAGCGTCGGCGAACCGGTTCAGGCTATGGGTGTGCCAGTACCAACCGGCGGACGCCGCCGCGTGCACAGGCAGTTCCAGCAGTTCGGGATGCGTCAGCAGGTCCAGGTGCAGCCCGAACCCGCACAGCAGATAGTTCTTGCGGCGGGTGACCTGAATCAGGCCCCGCCCCATGAACCGCTTTCCGTCGCCGGGCTCGGTATTGCCCAGGTCCGCCCGGCCCTCATACCGGCGCTGCGTCGGCGTCGGGCCCCAGATCTCGCGTAACAGGCGCAACTGCCCGGACTCGTGCGCGACCTGCGCCACGAAGGCGGCCGCGCGTGTGGGCGTATTGACCTCGAACTGCAGCATGGCGGTGGCCAGCGGCGCAGCGAACACATCGGCGCGCGCGCCGGCCAGCGGCATGATGGCGTGCAGCTGCACCGCGGTGATAAGCGGGTCAGCCATGCTTCGCCCCAGCCACCGCGTCACGCACGTCCTCCGCCACCTCGGCCAGGTCCTTGTCGCGACGCTTCTCGATGAAGTTGAACAGCCAGCGCACCACCGCCCAGCCCGGCAGGCCGCAGGCGAACACGACGCCGAACAGTGCGACCAGACCGATGTAATCATGCGTCCAGGCCTGCAGCCCGAGCTTCTGCACGACGGCCGCGCCCCCGGCGACGCTGGAAACGACGGTAGAAATCAGCCCTACCGCCCACTCTCTTGGGCTTCGTGGAGTCATCATCATCATCATCATCATCATCATCATCATCACTACGAGGGCGGCCAGGCCGGAGGCGCCGGCGGCAACCGCCGCCGGGCCGCCGAAGGCTTTGAAGGCAGCAGCGCCGGCTGCGGCGCTGCCGCTGATTGGTTCGGACATTTGTGACCCCGGAAATGAAAAAGCCCGCAGGACGCGGGCGTAAAAAAGCCGCCCGAGGGCGGCATGGTGATAGTTCAGAGTCTCAGTATTAGGAGGCTGGCTGAAGCCCCTTGTCGCTACTTCGCAAACGGCGCAGCCCGGCCTCCACCAGGACGACCAGCATGTGGACGAGCGCGGCCATAGCCACCGTGGAAACAAGGTAGAAGACATAGATCGCCCACAACGGCTGCTCGACGAATCCGAAGAAATGCCGATAGAAGCCGACGAACGGCATGTGCACCAGGTAGATCTCAAAGCTGAGCTTGTTCAGCCAAGCAAATGACCACGGTAGCCGGGCTATCTGGTAGACGCAGATGAAACCGCTGATGGCAATCAGCGGGTCGACCGCTGCGGCGCCGATGTTGTACAGGCTCATCAACGTAGCCGCGAGCCAAAGGACCAAACCAATCGGCCAACTCTTCCTCAGCCGACTTTCAAGCTTCTGGCGATCCTCGTGCAAAGCAATGCCGAAGAGGATACCGACGCAAAAAGATCCCATCACAAAGGAGATATACGTGAACGGCGTGAGTACACCAAGGTCCGGAGGGAACTTGAGCACAGCCGCCTGTATGCACGTTGTGACGACAAGCGCGAACACGCCAAGTTTCCTGCATAGAGCGAAGAACAACGGGAACGCCACGTACAAAACCACCAGGCTAAACAGGAACCAATGATGCGTGGAAAGGTAGGTGGTTCCGCCTATGTTCAGCAAAAACACGTTGGCGACCCACTCCTGAGCGCTCTTCGGCAACACATAGGGCACATCCCAGCTTCCTGCCCAGCGCATAGCGGCTTGATAGATGAGGATTGTGCTAATGGTGACCCAGTATGGCAGGTAAATCCGCCATGCCCTGGCCACTATGAACTGCGTCCAACTCGGACGCTTCCTCATGCACGACAGAGCAAGCCCCAAGCCGCTTGCCGCGAAAAATAACTGATTCCCCTGCCAGCCCAACTCAAACGGGATGGACAAGAAGGCCTTGACGCTGGATAGAAAGTGCAGCGGATCAGTAGTCCGCTTGTTGAAGAACAGCCAGAAATGGAAGGAAATCACCCCCAACATCGCCAGCAACTTGATGTTGTCGACCCAGAGGATGGGCCCGCCACCCCTGTTTTCACCCTGTAATGCCACGCGCCGTCCCCCGGACGTCTAATTTGACGGCGGAAGGATAGCGTATTTCCGAACAGAACACGGGCGCCGGGGGCTCAGGCAGCCGAGTTCAAATTCGACAACGCCGTTCGTAATACAATACGCCGCCCAAAAAAGGATCCTACGCATGACGGCCGAGAAGCCGCACGGGAAGAACCAAGAAATTCAGATGCTTCGCGGGATTTCGATCGCGTTCATCCTGGTCCAGCACTACTACCCTGCTCTCCCGGCGCCGGCTTGGTTTTACGAAGCCGTCCATGCCACAAGCCTACGGAGCGGCGTGGATCTGTTCTTCGTCATCTCAGGATTTGTCATTTCCAAGTCTCTGCTCGAAACAATGCGAACTTTGGCAAACGCCAAATGCCCGGGATGCCTTGATTTATTTAGGGGTGGAGAACTTCAGAGAACTTCTGCGGACTTCATTATGGTCCCGCCGGCAGGAATCGAACCTGCATTTCACGCTTAGGAGGCGCGTGTTCTATCCATTGAACTACGGCGAGCGGATAGGTTCTGCCCAGTAGCTGGAAACCCTTGTCAGGACTGGCTCTAGCCTTATCCTGCCTGGGTTTCCGGGCGATTGGTCGACACCGAACTTATCACTTTGCATCATCCTGTATCATCACATTTCACGCAGCGCGTGCTACAGATTTGCTACAGGAGACCGCATGGCATCGATCCTCAAGATCGGGGAGCGCTGGCGCGCTCAGATCCGGAAGCAGGGCCGGAGTATATCAAAAACCTTTCGCACCAAGGCAGAAGCGCAAGCGTGGGCGAAAAATTCAGAAGTGGACATTGAGACGCCGCGCGTGGCCGCCAGCCTCACGGTCGGCACCCTCATCGATGACTATCGGAAAGCACGCGAGAAATCGGGCCGCGCTGTAGCGCTGCAGTCCAACGAGGAGTACATGCTCCGCAAGCTCAAACTGGCCTTTGCGGACCACCTGGCACACCGCCTGTCGACTCAGGACATCCTCAAATTCGCTCAGGATCGGAAAGCCGCCGGCGCAGGCCCGTACACCATCAGCATGGACATCTCCAAGCTCGGCACGGTCATGCGCCATATGAGCAGCATTCAAGACCTCGCCCTGCCCGATGTAGTGAAAAATGCCTGGCCCGCCCTAAACCACCTCAAGCTGGTCGGCCCTGGGGGCAAGCGCGAGCGCCGCCCCTCCCCCGCCGAGCTAGGAAAAATCTTCGCCTGGTTCCGCGAGCATCCCGAGCACAAGCTGCCCATGGAGGCGATCATCCGCGTCCTGATGCAATCTGCCTTCCGCCGGGGCGAGATTTTCCGCATCACATGGACCGACCTAGACGAAGCTCGCCGCCTTGTGCTGGTGCGTGACCGGAAAGACCCCCGCCAGAAGCAAGGCAATGACGAGTTGGTGCCGCTCATCGGTGATGCTCTTGAGATCATCCAGCGCCAGCCTCGGAACGCCCCCGATGACCGGATTTTTCCCTATGTGCCAGGCACGGCCAGCAAGTATTTCAAGTGGGCGTGCGACGGGAAGCAAATAGCCGATCTGCACCTGCACGACCTTCGGCACGAGGCCACCAGCAAGCTGTTCGAAGCCGGCTGGGACATCCCCGAAGTCGCGGCCGTTACCGGCCACAAGGATTGGCGGAACCTGAAGCGGTACACCAATCTGGATCCCGCTGACGTGGCCGAAAAGGGCAAATTACTGCACTTCAAGCCCAAAGCGGCCTAGCGCGGCGACCGGCAATCCTGTCGTTGGAACGGCTGGCAAGGGTGCGCAGTTTTCAGTACATTACAAGATTCGCCGGAGAAATCGGCCGCAGCCTGCCACAGGCACAGGAAAACCACAATAGACCACAAATGACAAAAGAAGCATTGGAGAATAAGGCGCTGCGCATCGAGGGGCGTGCCAAAGAAGCGCTAGAGCGAGTGAGGTCCGCAATTGCAGACACAGGAATCGAGCAGGCCTGCTACGCGGTGCGCGCGAGGGTCAAGTCGGAGAACCGCCTTGTCGAGAAAGTTGGCCGCAAACGCGAAACGAAACCTGAGTATCAACTTGAATCGATCACCGACGTCATTGGCATTCGCCTCGTCACATTGTTCCGGCGAGACCTTCCGGAGATTCTGACGAAGGTGCTCGACATCATCGAACATGAAGTTGAGCTCATGCCCAATCCAGTGAAGAAAGCCAGCCTGGAAGAGATCATCGTCTACAACAATGAGCTCGATAGCTCCCCCTTCAACCTCCTGATCAAGGAAACACTTGATCAACGGCGTGTGCAGTTTGCGAAGCTTTCTTCGAAAGAAGGGTACTCAAGCCTGCATATCGTATGTCGCGTTGGCAAGCACGTAGTGAAGTGCGCCGACATCGGGCCGGAGTATCTGCTGCCAATCGAGATCCAGATCCGGACAGTCTTTGAAGACGCATGGGGCGAGATCGACCACAAGTATGGCTACGTGGCACGGTCTGGCAAGGAACTGACGCTCGCTGGAAATCAAGCCCTGATTGGCCCGCATCTCAGGGTGCTCAAACAGTTCACCGATGCTTGCGCGGCTTACGCTGACACCATTAAGGAAATGTCGTCCGAGTATGCGACGGTGAGCACCAAGGCCGGCAAGATCTTGTCCGTGGAGTCAGACGACGACGTGTTGCGACGGTTTGAGCAACTGGATGTCCCCCAGCCCTATATTGATCAGTACGCCAACGGTCGACTGATTCGAGAAAAGTGCGCCTCCGAGCAACTGAGCAAGCAAGATCGCGCGCTGCGCTATCTCGAAGCGTCCCAGTATTTTTCGTCGATTGCACAGGAATGCGAGAACGAACTGCAGGGAGAAGGCCTGAAGCTGTACTGGTACTACGTCACATTGAATGCCGCATTCTGCTTGCTTTCGACCAATTCCAGCGAGAGCATTGAGAACGCCGTAGGCATCTATCTAGACCTCAGCGAAAAGTATCCTAACTTTCCCTTGGTCAAATTCCGTCTCGGCCAAGCCTACTCGAAGCTGGGACGGACCGACGATGCAATACGACTCTTCGAGGATGCGCTGGGCGACGTCGAACAAATTGCGGCAGCAAGCAAGGCAAAACAAAGTTGGGACGACAATCTGCCCCTGCCGGACTACACTCACATTTCCACGGCGCTGCCCAAGCTCTTGGGTTACCAGTACTGGGAAAAGGGCGCATACCGCACTGACGCGGGAGATGTGCAACAGCGCCTCACCTTGTACCGCAAGGCCTACGAAGTTACGTTGCTGGCCTACGCGCTAACGCCGGACAGCGCTGACCTCGCGAATAACCTCGCCTACTACGCCCTCGAGTATCTGGGCTTGGATACCAACGACGAATTCAGAAATACCTTGGTGGACGGCCTGGAGAGGTACCTGCCGACTATTGAGACCGCAGCGGACTCCCCCGAAGCAGATGCACTGCTACTCGACACACTTCTTCAAATCTACATTGTCACCGCCCAAAAAGAGTCTTCTGCGTCACTTGCAACACGCATTGCAGATGTTCTAGATGAGGCGGAAGATATTCCAGACACGATCGCTAGGTCCATCCAGGCGCGAGTGCTGAGAGTTATGAAGAACACCTAACTGATGCAGGGGCTTTTCGCAATCGCTTGACTTCCTGGCTCTCAAAACGTTAAATCGACACACGAACCCATTTTAACCCCCGCCCGGAGACCATCGTGACTACAGCTTGGCCCAACAATGACGGCTAAATGTTGCTCATAGATCACCAAATAGACAAAAACGCCTCCTTGGAGGCGTTTTTGCATTTCCATTCGCTCACATCACAGGCGCCCCGCAGACGGCTACCCCAAATAGCGACTGCCGTCGCGCCTACCTGACCCAATGGGCCCGGCGACGCTCTCGTGCAGTCCGCGTCCGTCGCATCGTCGGCCAAAATGGGCACTCGCTAGATCTGGCCGACAGAAGGAAGTGTCAAGAGCTTTGCGCTTGCGGGAAGATCAGCGAGTCAATTTCCTTGACTGCAGAAGCATGCAAGGAAACCCCAAGATTCAGGGAAGTGTTGAAGTTCGCAATCTGCCGTGCCGCTGAGGGAATTTCCTCCACTCGGACCTCACCTTGTTGCGTGCGTTCAATTGCCCCCCATATGACACCGAGTAGCTTGACCTTAGATCCTGGTGCAATGGAGCCATCTGGCAGCGTGTAGAAGGGGGATTGGTAAGCGAATACTGGTGAACCGCTTGATCCAGGAAAGATAGCGATGTCCAAGAGGAAATCTCGACGATTCTGATATGCGGCCAAAGGGTGAGTTGCAGTGGTCCCCATTCTGGCCACCGGCATGTTGTTGTGCGAGTCCCATATACCAATGGGATAACCGATGACGACCACGTGCTCGATGTCTCGCAGGGAGTCTTCGGCAGACGCGATCCAGTGTGAATCGAGCAGCACGGCTCTGTGCTGAAGCCCAGCCTGTACCACTAGACCAAATGGTACTGTGACGTCAATGCCGCAAAGATCAATGTTCGAATCAGGGTGCGGATACAGGTTGCCCTGCAAGGCGACTTCAAAAGTCTGGTCAACTCGGCCGCGCGGCTGGTGGACTTCGTCGAGATCGTTGATCGACGGAGCTGTGGAAGCGACGAAGCGAATCGAGTCTGCGCCAGCGACAACATGCTTGTTCGTCAAGATGAGGATTTTGCCGACACCCCCGTGCTCGACCTTATAGTAAAAGCCTGTACCTGTTGAGTGGACGTTACCACCGGCACAGGCAAGTAGCCTGACTGTAGACCTCACGATTCCATACTCGATGTTCATTCTCGCGGTCCTTTGATGCTTTTGGGCCTATCCCAATGCTCGTTTCAGGAGGTGTGATTGTACGGCGGAGGGCTGGAAGATGCGACGCACGATGTAACGTAACGAACCCAGGGCCGGCGATACGCCGGCCTTCCATTTCGACTGCCCTGTGGCTAGAACAGGCCAGCCGGCTCAGCAGCACGATCCCAGCTGTAGATGATCACCTCCCGACGTGCAGCCAGCTTGTCGCCGCCAGCCACCTGGTAGTTGATGTCGAGTGTCTCCATCTGGAAGCGCGCAAAGATGCGACGGATCTCCGGATGGTCGTTCAAGCTGACGATGGCCTTGCCCTTGAGCTGGCGCATCACCTCCGCCATGCGCACGTATTGCTCGAGCGGGAAATCGACGCCATAGCCCTCTGTTTCCCAATAGGGCGGATCCAGGTAGAACAGCGTGTGCGGTCGATCGTAGCGCGCGATGCACGCCGCCCAATCCAGCTGCTCGATGTAGGCGCTGGCCAGGCGCAGATGGGCGGCAGACAGGCTCTCCTCCAGTCGCAGGAGATTCAATCCCGGCGGCGTGGTGGTTGCGGTGCCAAACGTCTGTCCGGCCACCTTTCCGCCGAAACAAGCCTGCTGCAGGTAGTAGAAGCGGGCAGCGCGCTGGATGTCAGTCAACGTCTCCGGCCGAGTGTCCTTGAGCCACTGGAACACCGTGCGGCTGGTGAGCGCCCATTTGAACTGGCGCACGAACTCCTCCAGGTGGTGCTGCACGACGCGGTAGAGATTGACCAGCTCGCCGTTGACGTCATTGATGACCTCAACCGCCGCCGGCGGCCGCATGAAGAACAGCGCGGCGCCGCCGGCGAACACCTCCACATAGCACTCGTGCGCCGGGAAGCGGGAAAGCAGGGTATTGGCCAGGCGGCGCTTGCCACCGAGCCAGGGAATGATGGGTGTTGCCATTGTGGTGAGCCTTTCACATTTTGGTATGATTCGCCCGCCTCCTAGGAAGGTGGCAGGGCCTTGGCTGGGCTCACTGGTAATGTCAGTGTGTTCGGTGGCCACCGCCGGTGCTCCAACACCGACAGTGGCCGCCCTGTCTTTACCGCTGCGCCTGGTTCAACGTGCCGCGGACGGCGTTGTAGGCGTCGATACAGGCATTGGCGTCGCGGATCCCGCGGTCGCCGTCCCGGGCGATGCCGTCGAGAGCTGCTGCAGCCTCCGGAGCAAGTTCGGCTCGCGCTTCACCAGCTCCGCCGGCAGCGCCGGGATCTGCGGTGCCGCCACCGGCGCCGGCCTGACAGGAACGGACGGCGAGGGACAGCCGGCGAGCGCCAGACAGGTACTCAGCGCGAGCAGTAGCTTTTGCGATTTCTTCACGATCTCTCTCCTCTTTGGCGTGTTTCACCACGGCCGTGATTGCCTCTCCGGCCGCGCGCTCCAGCCCGCGGTACTTCGTGACCTGGTCGGCCTCCGCTCGCGCGGCAGCCTCCCGCTCGCCGGCGACCTGCTCGCGCAGTTCGGCCAGCGCACGCTCATAGCGATTGCCCTGCAGCCACCAGGCGGCAGATCCGCCCAGGACCGCGCCGGCGGCCACCATCAGAAAAGCCACCAGCAGGCGGCTCTTCCAGGCGGCGAGAAACTCAAGCGCCTTTGCCATGCCGGCCCTCGCTCTGGCGCAGCCTGCGCTTGAAGTAGCTCTCCAGGGCCTGCGCGCCGACGATGCCGAACGCGCTGCCCAACCCCACCAGCGCCACCGGGTTGAGCCCGGGGAACTGGATCAGCGCCATGCCGGCCACCATCGACGCCGCGGCCCCCATCACCGCCCGGCCGAACACCAGGCGCACGGTGATCGTCTCGTCGCTGGCCAGCAGCTTGCCCAGGCCGATCATGGCGCCCACCCCCACCAACATAAACAGACTCTTCTCAGGTTCTTGCATGGGGCTCCTTTACCCTTGAATGCATTGCGTGGCCCGCACGTAGCGCTGCATGCGGTCGTCCAGCCCGTTGTAGCCGCCGTTGATGCGCTTGGTCAGGGCGCGCTGGTCGCCGGCGTCGGCCAGCTGGTTGCAGCCGTTGGCGAACCAGAACCACCCGGCCGAGCGCGCCGCCAGCCGGTCGTCGGTGGCGAGCAGCTCGGGCTGCCTGACCAGGTCGATGCCGAGGGCCTGACCGCAGGCCATGTAGTTGTCGTTGAACGTGATCTGCTTGAGACCGCGGCCGCGGTACCGCCAGCCATCCCCGGTGCTGGCATCGCCGTTGCCGTAGCGCCCGGCGTAGACGATGCTGGCGATGCGCTGCTGGCGCTCGAGCGGCACCATGCGCTCGCCGGCCTGGCGGCCGAGGGTCTTGGCCAGCGCCGGCGAGAGCCGCTTATCGAAGGTATCGATCAGCCCACCCACCGAGTAATCGAAGGACTCCGCCAGGGTGGAGAAGCCCTTCGATTCATGGCCGACCTGGGCAATCCAGGCCGCCACCCGGTGAGGGAGCAGGATGCCGAACTCGAACAGCGCGGCGTCGACGTGCGGCCACCAGCGATCGGCCAGCGCCTCGTTGATGCCGGCCGCCTTCTGAAAGGTTGTTTTATCCATGACCTCGAATTGAAAAAGCCCGCATGCGGCGGGCAAGAAAAAACCACCCCGCAGGGTGGTCGATGGTGGTGCGGCTGGCGTGCTAGGCCGTGAGCAGGCGGTAGGCCTCCTCCTGCGTGATGTCCAGGTCGTAGTGGCTGGCCAGCACCGCGGACAGCGGCAGCGCCGCCGGCAGGCCGGCGACGGCCAGCTGCGCGCGGTAGGCCTCCAGCTCAAGGCGCAAGCGCCAGCGGCGGCTGACCTGGTACAGCAGGCCATTGCAGCCCAGCCAGCGCCAGAACTGCCGCGCATGGGTCTGCTCATGCGCCAGCAGTGCGGCGCTGGTACCGGGCCGCACCAGCACCACCGGGCCGACCGTGTAGCCGTCAAAGCGAGCCGGGATGAGGTGGCGCGTCTGCACCACCAGGCAGAGAGGGCGCAGGCAGAGTTTCATGCGGCCCACACCCGGTAAGGCGTCTCCGGAGGAGCCAGCGTGTACTCCGACAGCTCACCAGGGTTGAGAGGGCGAGCCATCCGGAGATTGGCGAAGTAGCCAGGCTGCAGCGTCAGCGGCACGCCGTCGGCGTCATACGTGGCCGGAATCTGGCCGATGTAGTCAAACGAGGCTTCCGGCTCGGCATATTGCTCGCCAACCGCCAGAAGCTCCTCCGCCGTATCGGCGCGCAGGAAGTAGTCGCTATAAGTCATGGCTTTGTCGTAAAGGCAATCAGTTCGGCATCGGATTTGAACTGCGGAATATATTCGAACAGCGCAATATCTCCGCCCAGGCTATTGGAAGCATTGGTGTTGATCCCGCCGACACCTAACCGGCTGCAGGGCGGAATGCCAGCAGTTGTCACGGAATAAATCGCTCCATTCACCGCAAGCTTTGCGACAGTGCCTTTAACGGATACCGCCGTCTGCACGCGAGTCCCCGGCTGGATGACACCGGTGTTTGGTACCCCAACCGTTACCAGGCTCGTGCCGCCATACGTCCCACCTAGAACCACCCCGCCTGACGTGAGCTGGCCGAGATAGAAGCGGTTTTGCAGCGTGTTGTCCCCGAACTCCCAAGCGGTGAGCGTGGTGTGCGGGAATCGCGGCTGCGTGAAGTCGCACAATACGGTGGATTCCGCAGCGTTATATGCCAGCTTTGACAAGTCCGTTTGTAGCATCCCGTCAAGTCCGCGGCTTACCTGCGCCGTGGTGGTAACGATTGGGGGTGATGGCACGATTGCGCCCACCTCCATGCTGCAGTGATGCACGATGATTTCCTCGCCCATCGGCGTACCCGACACGTAGGGATAGACCATCAGCGTTTGATTGGCTTGCTGAATGACCGATACGTAGAGCCGCCATACCTCGCCGCCATTCGGCCCAACGTTGGCGATCTTGTAGGCGCCATAGGAGCGGTTGTTCGCCCCCGGTCCGTTTAACGAAATGGCCTGCGTATTCGGCACGAATCGAACACCGGTCCAGATCTGTGAACTTGGAGAGGTCTGGTAGAAGTTCAGATCGATTGCCGACGACGGCGTTACGCCCGGCACGATTTCAATAATCATGCTGGCGCAATATGGCGAAGTCGAAGGCGTAGCCGTCGAAGCCAACGACGCGCCGGCGTCCGGGCTCATCGGCGGCATGCCAACCGCGACATGCTTGTAACGGTAGGCCTTTTGAATGCCATCGGAGAACATGGACGGCACTTCCGTTACGTCGTAATACGTCGTCGCAATCGAAATGCGGCTAGGCCAAATGCTATTGGCACGCGCAGGCTGCGCCGAGTAACCCCGCGCCAGGCCCGTAATGCCATCGTATGCCATTGCCGGAACACCGATCGCAACCGGAACGTAGCGGCTATTCGGACCCATCACATAACGGGTAGTTGTCCGCGTGAACTGCACGCATTGATCTAGTGTCTTTTGAGACAGCATTATGCTTTCACCTTGAAAATGCCGAGTAGCCCATAAGGCCAAGCCGGATCATCGTCCCAGCTCCGATAGTCTTGCCCGACGAAATTGAGCGTCATGGTGCGATCGTTGACGGCGACGAAGTTGAGCGACATCGTGCCTTGGGCCAAGTCCAACACGTCGTACCGCCCCCTGCCTGCCATCGTTACGCTGTAACTGATGCCGAGCCGCATCACAGCACCACGAAGTCGTTAGCGGTAGTGCCCGTTGCGTTGATGCGGATGCAACGAATCGGCAGGATGCCGCCGGGCCAGTTCTTGAAGAGCACCGCAACGCCGTCTTCTCGCACCGCCATAACGTCGCCGGGCGTACCGACATAAACCGAACGGGCAAAGGTTGCGAAGTCGACGGTGTCGCTCTTGTTCGCCGCATAGTAGTCGCGCGACGGCGAATCCAGTTCCTGCCGGTGATACCGGTACTTGTCTTCTGCAGGCATGCAGTCCTCCAAAATGAAAAAAGCCACCCGAAGGTGGCGAGGTTGATTCAACGCGCGAGGCGCTACAGCTTGATCAGATTGACCATGAAGATTCCGGTTGCGACGAACAGACAGGTGCTGGTGTCTCCCCCGCCCAAGGTGGCCGACCTCCACTGGACCACAGCCTGCGCGTTGTAGGTGAGCACCACCTCCCGCACCACGTTGTAGTTGTCGTCTAGCAGTTGCGCCTTAATGTTGTTGCGGAAGCCGGGATCCGATTGGAAATTAACGATCGTGTCATTCCCGGAGGCAGAGACAGTTGACATGATCGCGGTAATCGGCATGTTGCCGAAGTACGGATCCACTGCCGCCGCCAGCCCGCCATCCGATTGATTCCAGCTGTACCACATGGTCCCTGGGATGTCGTTTTGCCTGACCGGCACCAACCCCCACCAAGGCCGTGTCTTGCCTAGAAAGTCAGAGAGCGAGATGGGCCCAGGATGAAGCCGGCTCATGCCGAGGAGGCGCTTGACGTTGTCCCAGCTGAGCGACAGACCTTCACCCGGCAACAGCCGCAGCTCTGTGGCGATGTCCTGAAACGAAATTGGCGGTACAGCAGGCAAGGTCATGCTCGCACCTCCTCGAGCTGGCGTACCCTGGCAGCAAGCTCTTTCAATGCCTCGATCAGCACCGGCGAGAGCGCACAGTAGTCGACGGCCAGATACCCATCGGAACCCTCTTGCACCGCTTCCGGCAGCACCGAGCGCATCTCTTGCGCGATCACACCCACGAAGCGCCGGCGATCCTCAAGGTCGTTACGCACATAGGAAACGCCACGCATACGTTCTACCTTCGATAGCGCCTGCTCGATCGGCTTGACATCCTCCTTCAGTCGTCCATCCGAGGTATATGTCACATTGACGGTCGCCACCAGCGCCCCGTTGCATCGCATACTTCCCTCAAAGATGAACTTGTACAGCGCGTCATCCGCCGCGCCACCGAACAGGTGCCGGCCGGCGCTGTTGACCTGGTGCTCGGCGACATACGTGCTGAAGTCCCGCGCGGCCGCCGTGTTGCGCAGCAGGGCATAGGCGCCACCCTCGACCTGCGTCTGGAACACGCCCACCGCGCCGGCCTGGTCAGTTTCCACGTAGCGCACCAGCGGTTGCGTATGGCTCATCGTCAGGGCCGGGAGCGACTGCACCCAGGCCACGCCGTTGGCCGCCGCATTGACCGCCAGGAACTTGTTCGCATTGCCGGCCAGGGCGGGCACGCCGGCCGCTGACTGCGCCGCCGCGGCATAGGTCTGCGCCTGGCCGGCCGAGGTGGCCGCCGCATCGCGGTAGCCGAGCACCAGCGCCGCCGTGGTTTTCACCCAAAGCACCACCTTCATGAACTGCGCCAGCGCGATCATGAAGCGCGTGCGGTGGCCACCGTTGCCGAGTCCGGTGGTGGCGCTGTCGCTGTCGTCAATGGTGATGTTGTCGCCGCCGACGTCCGGCGTAAAAGTCACGCTCGTCATTAGAGTTCCTCGATTTCAAAAGCGTTGCTGTGATTGCCGACCATGACGCGCGCGATCGGGCTGAGCTGGCGCAGGCGCCCCAGGTAGGACTGGCGCAGCAGGTGGATGGCATCGTCCTTGTCCCACACCAGCAGGAGCTCGCCATCGATGCCGGCCTTGCGCTGGATCTCGAAGATGCGCCCCAAGGCCTCATCCTTGGTCAGGTAGCCCAGCTCGAAGCGGGTGACGCGACGGCCAGCCTTGCGATCGAAGTACGGCTGACCGGACATGGCGCGCTGCATGCCGGTATCGGTCTCCCAGCCGATCGAGGCGCCCCAGTTGGCGTTGTAGATCGGCTGCCAGGCACTCCCCACGAACAGGCGCCCGAACTCGACATAGCCATCCGGATTGGTCTCGTCGTCGACCTCCACCCGGAGGTAGCGGCCGGCCACCGGCTTCGGCAGCACCGCCAGCAACAGGGACGGATATTCCTTGCGCTCCTCCTCGGTGATGCTGCCGGCCCAGAAGTTGTCATCCTCCCATTCCAGCACGCTAGTGGGGAACAGCGTCGGCCAGGCCAGCTGCCAGTCCGGATCCCAGGCCAGGTAGGTCTGCGTGGCGAAGTCCATCAGCAGGCTGGGCCCGCCGTCCGGTGGCACCGTGACCGCGTTGTCGTAGACCGTGCTGGTGAAGCCCGCATTGTTGGCCACCCTCACCCGCCACTTGGCCGCGGTGGACAGGTTGTGCCGGACGACGGCAATCACGGAAATCAGGCGACTGCGACCGAGATCCAGCGTGAATTGCGTGTCGGCCTTGCTCGCCGTCGCCGTACGGGCCACGCGCGAGAGCTGGCGATCCTTGAGGTTGTCGCGCGAGATCTGCCAATTGCCACCGCTCAGCGTGCCGGTGTCGGTGATATTGGGATGCGCTAGGAGAACGTTCGCCACCCTACCCCCACAAAGTCAGTTTCACGGTATCGGAATCGACACCGGCATCCAATCCGATCACCCGCAGCAGCCGGCCGGCGAGCCCGTAGCGCGGATGATCCAGGGCCACCACCACACCCAGGTCGACCTGGTCGCCCAACTCGGACAGCGGCACCTCGACGTCGACTAGGATGCGCCGCACGCTGTACAGCGCGCTGCGCCGGGTCGCCTCGGCCGCGGCATCCGCTTCGGCGACCAGCGCCGCATCGAATGTCACCTCTTCCGAGGAAGGCCACGCCGTTTTGACCGCCACCACCTCGACGGCCGTCTGCCGGTATTCCTGCGCCAGAAAGGCCTTGCGCGCTTGCGCCACGCTGCCGGCTGGCTGCGCCTGCACCGTGTAGTTGCGACCAAAGCGCACCACCGCGCGCCAGTTCGGCACGCCGGCGGAACGCAACACCAGGCTGGTCACCGCGTCGACGGACCACCGCGCCACCGGCACGCCGGTCGGGGCAGTCAGCCGGCCCATGCGCAGGCGGTTGAGGCGATCGAAACCGTACCAGGCGCCGATGGCGTTGGCCAGCTCATCCATCACCGTCTGCGTGTTGGCTTCGCTGTCCACCCACACCCCCACCGGCGCACTGTTGGCGGCGTTGAGCGCTGTCACGTCGGCATCCACGATGTCGCCGGCCGGGATCTCCCCATCGAGCGCGAGCTGCTTGAGCAGCGCCCCGGCGCGCTGCTCCGCAGTGCCGGCATCCGCCGTCACCTGGCCGGCCGGCATGGATCCCAGCCGGAACAGGCCCAGCCAGCAACGGAAGGTGCCGGCCGCCGGCGCGGTGGCCAGCAGGTCGGCCTGGTTGGCATAGTCAGCGCCGCGCGCGAGGGCCACGCAGTTGTCATAGACCACGGTCACGGTGCAGGCCTGGTCGGAGACCTGATAGACCAGCTTGGAGGTGTTGACGGCCTTGGCCGGCACATTGAACACGCCGCCATAGACGCGCGGCTTGTACTGGTCCTTGAGATCGTCCTTGGTGCCCTCCACGCCATCCGGGAGCACATTGCTGCCGGCATACTTCGGCCGAGCCAGGGGCCGCCCCAGGAATGCCAGGCGATCGCGCACCTGCAGGCTCATGGCGCCGTCATCCGCGCTCACGTCATCGAGCAGCCCCGACATCACCGTCGCCCAGCCGGACACCGGCGTGCCCGGCTGCCCCACCTTGACGGTGAAAGGCCGGCCATCAAACGCATAGTCGGTGACCAGGTTGTCCAGGCCACCATCGGTGTTCAGCAGCCGGATCTTGCCCGCCGAAGCGCGCGAGGCGCCGTAGGTGGTGGCCCGGTCGAACAGCGTGCGCGACAGCCGCGGCTGTTCGACCAGGCGGCCCTCGAAATACGCATTGGCCGGCGTATCGGTCGGCCGCGTGGTGAAGCCTGCGCTGGCGAAGCGCAGCACCTCCACCGCCGCGGCCGAGATCCGCCAGGCGCTTACCTCTATCGCAATCGTCATGATTTGCTCTCATTGATCATTTCATCGAGCAGCCGGTTGCCCTTGCCGGCTACCGCAACGGCCTCCTGGTGGTTTTCCTCGGCCTGCTGCATGCGAGCCGCAGTCAGCTGCCGACTGTCATTGCGCAGCGCCTGCACCTCGGCCCGCAGCGACTTGATTTCCGCCACCAGGGCAGCGCTGCCGCCACGGCCAAACTCCGACCAGTTCGGCGCCTGGTTGAACCGCATGTTTTCCGCCCGGGTCAGCACCCGCTCGCCCTCGTGGAGCACAGGCCGGTAGCCGTCGAACGGCACGTACGCCAGACCGTTAGCGTGGGAGCCGTCCGGCTTGAAGCCCTTGACGCTGTTGTAGTCGGCGGCGTACTGCCCACCGCTGGCGTAGTAGGCGCGGGAGGCCTCCAGGAAGGCCTGCGCGATCTGCGTCCACTTCGACTGCGCGTCGGCATCGCCACCCAGCGCCGCGGCCGAGGTTTCCTCATAGCGCCGCCGGGCCTCCGCATACTGCTGCTCGGGCGTCAGCGTCGACAGGTTGCCCAGGTCCAGCGAGGCCTGGAACTCCCGCACCTGCTTGCCGAAGGCATCCAGCGCCTCGGTCAGTTGCGCGAAGGCCGGCGCGATGCCCAGCAGCGTGGCGTACAGCTTGCGGCCGCTCTCGTCGTTGAGGTTGATCCCCTCCATCAAGGCGCGGAATGCCGCCTTGCTCTGCGGCATCGCCACGTTCAGCGCGGCGAACTGGGCGGCCAGCTGCTTCCTGGCAAATGCCTGCTGTTCGCCCGCGCTGTAGTACGCCTGGAAATAGCTGTTGAGCCCCGAGGTCAGCGCCTCCATGCCGCCGGCAACCTTGGCCAGTTCCAGCGCAGCCGAGGCCGACAGGTCCGCAAAGCCCTTGAATGGCAGCTTCTTGACCGCGTCGGCAAACTGGTAAAGGCTGTCGAGCGTGGCCAGCACAGCCTGGACATCATCGGCACTGAGCTTGGAGGCGTCGATGCTATCGATGTAGTCCTTGAACGGCCGATCCAGGTTCGCGCTCTGCAGGCCCTGGATGATGGAGCGCTGCAGCTGCAGGTTCAGGGCCTCGAGCACCTTGCCGGCATCCTTCTCGCCGGACAGGTCAACGCGGTTGTCCTGCCCCAGGCCGGCGAACACGAAGGAGCGGCCCTTCTTGGGGCTGACTTCCCAGCCAGCCCGATAGCCGCCGGTGCCGTCGAGCGAACCGCCGTAGCGCTCGGTGAGCGACTGCAGCGAGCCATAGGTAGTCTCGATCGCCTTCGTCACCTGGTCGGCCGCCGGATCACCGCCGGACGGCCCACCGCCCTTGCTGGCCTTGCCGCCATTCACGTTATAGCCGGCGCCGTAGCGGGTTTCCCCGCCTCCACCGATCAGCGAGCCCAGCGCAGCACCAATGACGGCACCGGCGATCGTGCCCACTACAGGCAACGCAGAGCCCAGGCTGGCCCCCACGGCGCTGGCCGCGGCCGCGCTCGACCCTGCCACCGCCAGCCCGCCGACTGCCCCCAGGCTGCCACCCAAGGACGAATAGCCCTTGTTATTGAACAGGGCACCGCCCAGCATCCCGCCGGCGATACCTGCACCGGCACCCCACAAGCCCGAGGCGCCGTTGACCCAGGAGCCCATGCTGCTACCGGCGCCGGAGGCAAATCCGCCCGAGCTGG
Organism: Cupriavidus sp. 05T313; assembly: GCF_056396665.1. Lineage (NCBI taxonomy): Bacteria > Pseudomonadati > Pseudomonadota > Betaproteobacteria > Burkholderiales > Burkholderiaceae > Cupriavidus > Cupriavidus sp. 05T313. The sequence goes on from NZ_JBFTLX010000011.1 coordinate 23,074, forward strand.
CCGTCGCGCTCAAGCCGGCGACACCGAATTCGCCCGTTTGCGCAGCCAGCATGGCGGCCTGTTGGCTGCCGACAGTCAAGCCGGGCACCATGGCGCCATACGCGCCCGAGTTGCCCACCAGCAGGCCACCCAGCATGCCGTTGACGCCGTAGGCATCGCCAAGCAGGTTGGACATCTGCATCAGGTTGGATGTACCACCCATTCCCCCACCGCTGCCATAGCCGCTGGCAACACCACCCGGGCCACCACTGAACCCCAGCGCGCCATTCACCCCCGCCTGGACGTACTGGAAGGGAATACGCAACACCGTGGTCTTGAACAGGTTTTTGAGGCCATCCACGAAGGTGCGGCCCATGTCCTTGCCCGCCTCGAAAGCCCGGAAAAAGGAATCTGTCAGCCCCTGCCCGATCTCGTCATAAACACGCTTCCATTCCTCTGCGGTTTTCTTCGCCTGGTCATAGCGCGCCTCAGTGGCTTCCTTGGTGTAGAGCGCATCCCGCAGGCGCTGGCGTGCCTCGATCTCCGCGTCAATCGCCTTGAGCTGCTCGCTCATGGGATCCAGCATGGCGATCGCCTCCCTCCGCTCCTGCAGGCGCGCCACGGTCACGGCCTCGATCGCCGATGGCAGGCGCCCATACAGCAGCGTTTCCTGCGTCACAGCCACAATGCGCTGTTCCAGCCCCAGCAGCGTCTTCTGGTCGAGATCGGTCTGCTGGCGGTAGAGCAGATCGGTCTGGTCCTGCAGCGCGTTGATGCGCTCCTGGCCCAGGCTCTTGAGCTCGGCCTCGATGCGTACGCGCTCGCCGCGGTACTTCTCGCGCGCCGCCAGCTCCTTCTTGCCAGCGGCCAGGTCCTCCAGCTGCTTCGATTGCTCCAGCTCGCCCTCCAGGGCGGTCTGCCGCGCGTCATAGCTGCGCGTGAGCGCCTCGGTTTCCGTGATCTGCCCGGTCCGGCGCAGGCGCTCGACATTGGCCAGCTCACGCTTGAGCGCATCCTCGCGCAGCTTGCTCTGCTGCTCGATCGCGGCCATCTGCCCGCCCAGCGCGTTCTGGAAGGCCTTGTTGGCCTCCTCCGCGTCCTTGGCCCCGCCAGCCCACTTGTCATAGGCCACCTTGACGCGCGCGGTGTAGGTCGTCAGGTTGATGGCGCCCTCGGCCAGCAGCGCCTTCTGCGTGGTGACGTACTTCTCGTAGTTCTCGTTGACCCCCTTGAGCTGGTTCTCGAACTTCGCGTTGTCCGCTTCCAGCTTGCGCACGCGCTCGGCACGCATGGCAGCCTCGGCGGCCACCAGGGCGTTTTCGAGCCGCGCCTCATCCAGCAGGTTCGGGTTGTAGGGATTGGCCGCCCGCTGCTCCGGCGTGAGGGCGGCATTCTTGGCGCGCAGATCCGCCAGCGCCTTCTTCTGGTCGACCAGCCTGGCGCCATCGCCCGCCGGCGTGCCGTCGCGGATCTCGTTGCGCTCCCGGTACTTGGCAATCTGCTTGTTCAGGTCGTCAATGATCTGCTGCGTCGACTGCCCACTGACCGCGACCTGCTTGCCCGACGAATCGACCGCCTCGCGCGCCGCATCCCGCTGCCGCGCCGAATAGATCTCCCAGGCCGTGACGCCCAGGCCCAGCACCGTGACCACCGCGCCCAAGGGGCCGCCCAACAGGCCGAGCGCCCGGGTCGCCAGCCCGGCGCCGGCACCGGCGGCGGTCTGCGCCGTCGCCAGCGCGCGCTGCGCCACCGCATTGGCTTCGGTGGCCGCCGCAATCTCCAGGTTCACCCGGACTTGCTGCTGGCCGAGCACCGCCAGCTCGGCGAGCGCGGCCGACCGGGCCGCCGTGGCCGCGGTCGCCTGCAGCTCGGCCTCACGCACCAGGCGCAGCGAACCGGACAGAGCGCCAGTGGCCGTCGCGGCGGCAATGGTGGCCTCCGCGCTCTGCAGTGAGGCATTGGCACTGGACAGCTTGGCCATCTGCTCCGCCCGGGCCACCCCGATGGCAGCAGAGACCGCCGTGGTGTCAGCAGCGACCGCCGCGGTATGTGCTGCCTCCGCCTCGACCGCCAGCAGGGTCGCCGTCGCCTGCTGCCGGGTCGCCTGGCTCAGCAACAGAGCGGCGTCCGCCTTGCGAGCGAACGACGACGCCGCATTGAGCGCCCAATCGGCCGCCTTGGCTGCCACCAGGCCAGTCAGGGCCGCCGTGACATAGTCCAGGTTGGTCGCCAGGAACGACACGCCGTCCGCCAGCTTGCGGAACACCCCGGAGGCCTCGTTCATGTCCGAGATGCGCTTCATCAGCGCATTCTGCAACTGGGTGAACGACTGCTCGACCGTCATCGGCATCTGCGCAAACTCGGCGCTCAGCTGCTTGCCCGCCTTGTCCAGCGCATCGAGCAGCTGCGCCGGCACCAGCTGGCCGGCTTCGCCGAGCTTGCGCAGCTCGCCGATCGAGACGCCCAGTCCATCGGCCAGCGCCTGCGCCAGGCGCGGCGCCTGCTCCAGCACCGAATTCAGCTCTTCGCCGCGCAGCGTGCCGCTGGCCAGGCCCTGCGAGAACTGCACCAGGGCGGCCTGCGTCGATTCCGCGGAACTGCCGCTCAGCGCGATCGCCTTGGACACGTTTTCCGTGACGCGTAGGATCTTGTCCTGGCTGGCGCCCATCTCCTGCCCGGCCTTGGCCAGGTAGGAGTACGTCTGCGCCACCCCGGCCCACTGCTGGCGCGTGCGCTGCGCGACGTCATACAGCGCGCTTTGCGTCTGCGCCGCCCCCTGCGCCGACGACGACACCAGGCCGATCCGCGCCGACAGGTTGGTCGCCGCATCCGACATGCTGACCATCTCCGCAATGGTCAGCCCCAGGCCGATGCCGCCAATCGTGCGCATGAGGCCGTCGAAGCGGCGGTTCAGCGCGTCGGTGGACTCCACCACCCGGCCCATCGAGCCCGCCATCCGGTCCGCACTGCGGGCGACAGCGACCGCGCTTTGATCGGCCCGGGTCGCCACCCCCTGCAGGGAACTCTCGACGTCCCGGCCGAACTTCTTGGCGGTCGCCGCGCCGGCCGCCATGCCCTGGTTGTAGTCCGTCAGGTCCGCCCGATACCTGACCATCATGTTTCCGAGCTCGGACACAGGCCCCTCCCCTCAATTGAAAGCACCCGCCGCAGCGGGTGTTGATGCTATTGGCGCCGCGCCTCGGCCTCATCCATAAAGACCTGCAGCGCCGCTTTCTCCATCAGCTGCAGATCCGCGAACAGGGCCGCCAGCCGCTTGCGTCGATATCGCTTTTTGCTCATGACGCTGTCGACGCCGGGATAGTTGAGGCCGGTGCGCACCACGCCGGCCATGGTGCCCACGTAGTTCCACTGAGTAGCCACGTCGAAGAACAGGAACAGGGATTCCTCGTTGTCGGCGTAGTAGAAAAAATCCTCGCCGGTCGGCCGCGCGCGCACCGCATCGAGCACGTCCTCGGGGGCGCCGAATGCCGCCAGCGCGTCGGCCACGTCGGCGTCGGCCTCGAAGTCATCCTCGCGGAAGCCAGCCCAATGGCGCGCGGCCGCAATCAGTTTTTTGCGCGCGCCGTGACGATGTTGTCCCAGAACGCCTGCTGCACCGCTGCGGCCGCCGGCGGGATGCTGAGCAGGAATGCCTTGTTCTCCTCGTTGAACTCGGCGACCGTGCCATCGTCGGCGACCATCTCTTTCCAGCCCACCAGGACCTCGCGCGCGATCCAGATCGGATCGTTAGCGCCCTCCACAATCCAGCGGGCCTTGAGCGCTTCCAACTCATCCACGGTGTACCGGGTGAAACTGGCCAGGAACTGCGATTTTTCGAGAATGCCTTTCTCGTTGAGGACCTCAACGTTGACGCGCGCGCCGAAGGTGGGTTTCATTGCCAGGCGGAATGCCATGGGGATCTCCTGAAGATGCAAAAGGCCCGCACAGTGGCGGGCCTTGATGGGTTTTGGTTGGTGCGACCAGGTCGCTTACTTGACGGTGATCACCAACTCATCGTTGCCGGCCGACGGGGCGACGATCAGGTTGGCGGTCATCATCGCCACGCCGTCCTGGTCGGTATAGGCCGGATTCGACAGCTGCACCTGTGGCGCGTCGAACTTGACGATGTTGCCGGGGACCGTGCCGTGGGTGATCGACAGCGAGCCGGTCAAGGCATCGCGGACCGTCGACCACCAGTCCTTCGAGGCGACGGTGGTGAGCTCCATGTTGATGCTGCCTGCCACCTGGCGATCGGTCTGGGCTCCGCCCTCGTAACCGATCAGCGAACGCCAGACCAGGGTGTTTGCCAGGTCGATCTGCAACGCCTGCAGCGGGCCCGTGTACCCCTGAATCGACCAGGTCGCCGTGTTCGTCTTGTTGGCGAGAACCGGGCGTTTGAACTTCGTGTAGTCGACGCTCGCCGGGTTCCCCGCATCGGTCACCGGGCTGAAGGCGCCGAGGAACTTGTAACGCATCACCGGAATGCCCTTGCTGGTAATGTCGAACGCGACCGTGCCCATGCAGCCGAGCAACTTGTGCAGCAGTCCATCAATATAGCCATAGATGGACACCGTCTCGTTGCTGCCAGTGATCGGCGCATATTTGACGTCGGTGGCCGCGGTGACCGTCTCCGACATGCCGCAGGCACGCATCAACGGTCCCCAGGCTGGGGCGGTACCGGCCGCGCCAGCACCGGCGAGTTCGACCTCAAAGTCCAGCTCACTATGGATACCAGCCGGCAGCTGGTCGCTGTTGCCGAAATAGGCGCGGATCAGGTTGCGCGGCACATTCTCGGCCACCAGCGGCTGGATGTTGACCGACCGCACCAGGATGGCATTGGCGGCGCCGGTGGGAATCGCATCCGTGCCGGATGTGGTCTCGATTTTCGCCAGAATGACGGTCCGTCGATTGAGCTTTGGCATGGCTTACTCCTTGGAAGGGTTGTCGGGCCGCGTGGCGAGTTCCAGCGCGGGGCCAGCGGTCGGGGTGCGCCGGCCCGTGACGGGATCGAACATGAACGAGCCACCGATGCCGGCATATTCATCGGTGCCGATGGCGATTTCCGAATCCAGCGGCACACCGGCCTGCGCGGCCGGCAGGCCCTCATCCGCCGGCGCATCATCGCCGGCCATGGTTGTCATCATGGGGATCTCCTAGGCACTCAGGCTGTCACGACTGGTGCGGTAAAACAGGTCGTAGTGGACGGTGCGCGCGCCGACGATGCCGCCGAGGTTGTCGTAACTCGGGGCATCCGTGCCGAGCTCGCCGATATCGATCAGGGCGGGATCCGTGAAGGCCATCACCACCGGGTGGACCAGTGCCAGCGTGGCCTCGGAAAGCGCATCCGGGTCGGCGTCACGGGCCACCACCGTAATCAGCAGCTCGGCGTGGCGATCGATCTCCGCGGTGGACTCGGCGCCCATCTGTTCCTGGCCGTGATGGACCACCAGCACGCGCTTGGTGGTGCGCATGTCCAGCGCGGCGAACAGGGAGCGCGAGAACACCAGGCCTAGCCCCTGCAGCGCTGGCGCAGCCTGCAGCGCCTGCAGCACGCCTTGCGCCATGGCCTCTCGTTTGGTTGTCATGTCGGTACCGGGTTAAGGTCGATCGCCACAAACGCGCCATCGCCGCGCTTGACGGGCGGGCCGACCGGGTTGTAGGAGCCGGCGCTGTTGCCTTCGGTCACCACCACCACGTCTGTGGCGGTCAGGACGCCAAACACGTCCGCGCGGCCGAGCAGCTGCACGCCGGCACCACGCGAGAGGCCGTTCAGCGTCTCGCCGGGTACCTGGCTGAGCAGCGCCAGCCGGGATATGCCCAGGCTGGCCACCGTCACCAGGTCGCCGAAATCCTCGACAAAGACGTCGAGGTCCTCACCGGGCAGCATCAGGCAGCCGGAGGGGTGGGATCGCCACCGGCGCCACCGTCGCCGCCGTCACCCTCCGGCCCCTTGCCGCCAGCGTCCTCATTCTTCTTGCGCCCCACGTTCTCGACCGCGCCGGCGGCTACCAGCACGGCGCCCTGCTCGTCGCTGACATCGAACACCGAGCCGGTCTCCTGCAGCTTCTTGCCGGTATCGACCGGCCAGTTTGCTTTGACTTTCATGGAATCCTCGAATGCAAACGGCCCGCTCATGGCGGGCCGCTGGGGTTATGTGTGCGACGCCAAGCTTAGGCGATCACGTTCTGGAAGAAGTACGACAGATCCGGCGCCGTCACCAGCTCCTGCACCCGCTCGCCGGCGCGCACCTTGTAGGCGCCTTCGAGACCACCGAAGTCCTTACCGAAATCCGCATCGGCGATGCGATCGCCGAACTGCGCGGTGAAGCCCCAGGTGGTCGACCGGGTGCTGTCCGATGGGATCTCGCGATAGGTGAAAGCGGCATGCTTGCCCCAGGTGCGCTGCAGAGCCATGGCCTGGCCGCGGCGGGCCGTGTTGACGAATGCCTCGCCCACCTGGATCTCCTCGAGCTCCAGCGCGTTGGCCAACTGCTGCCGCGTAACACCGCCGGAGGTGCCGCCTTTGCCGTTGACGTAGTCGATCACCTTGGGATGCAGGATCAGCTTGGTCCAAACCGCGCGACCGACCGTCATAACGTTCGGCCGCATCACCGGGGAATCGAGCGCGGTCAGGATCGCGCTGATCGGGTCGGAGCTGGTGTAGTCCGACCATTGCGAGGAGCCGTTCAGCGTGACCTTGTTGACGTGGTTGGCCGGGTTGAACACCGCAGCCGCTACCCGCACCTCACGGTCGAGCGTCACCAGCTTCATGGTGAATTCCGCCGCGGTGGCCAGGGGGTCGACGCCCTCCGGCGCATTCTTGACGTCATCGACCGGCACGACTTCATCCAGACCGTAATCGTTCACGGACGCGGTCTGGATCACACCGGTGCTTTCGACCTGGTTGGGCTTCGCCTTGCGGCCCACCTTGGTGTCGGGGACGGTGAACTGGTCCGCCATGCTCTGGACCAGGTACTTGAACTCGGCCTTGCCGACCGGCACGCGCGGCATTACCGAGTCGGCGATCATTTGGCCATTGGCATAGGCGATCACGACCGACGCAATAAGCGGCTGGTTGATCGGGTACGGGGCGACTGCAGTCGTCATGTAGTACTCCTAGAAAACGCGAAGAAGAAGAGGAACATCGGGGCGGCGTAGCCGGTGGCTTAGCCCTGGATCTGGTTGGGGCAGACCAGCAGCGAGCCGATGTCGCCGAGCACGCCGGAGACCTCTGCGAAGCCGATGGTGCGGGCATTCACGCCGGCCGCCGGTGCGGCGACGATGGCACGGCCGCTGGCGTCGCTGGTGAGCGGCGCGCCACGGGTGACTGCACCGCCGTACTCGACGTCGGCGATACCGCTGCGCACGATGCTGGGACGGTCGCCGGCGACGTAGGCAAAGCCTTCCGTCACGCCGAGCAGGGAATCGGTCGATGCCGAGCCCTGCTTGACCGCACCGTCGCTGGCGCCCTGCGCCACGATGCGGAACTTGCCGAGTGCACCCTCGGCGATGTGGGTTTTGATGAGACCAGGATTGCTCATGATGTAGTCCTGTGAGGATGGTTGGAGAAGGCGCCGATCAGGCCTGCGCCGACAGTTCGTTGAATGCCTTGGTGGCGGCCGCGGCGTAGCCAAGACGCTGACCGCTGGCCATGGCCGCCTGCATCAGCTCGGTCGCCCGTGCGCTGATTTCCTGCTGAGTCGGCGCCTTCTTGCCTCCGGCGTCCGGGTTATCAACCTTGGGTGGCAGCGGGTTCGGCGCATCGATCACAAGCGACTTGGCCTGCGCTGCAAGCGCACCACGGTGGGCGGCCAGGACTTGCGCGGCTGCCTGGTCCGGCGTGGTCTTACCATCGGCCTTGAGCGTGGCGATCAGCTTTTCGTGGCCGGCCATCGCATGGGACTCGATACCCAGGATGCGCTCGCGCTCGGCGGTGGCGCCGGCGGCGCTGGCCTCGGACTGGATTTGCTGCAGCAGCTCGGGCGATTGCGCCGCCAGCTCTTCGCGGGTGATGCTCATGGAGGTTCCTTTCGGAGAGGTGGGCAGGTCTGCCCGGGGTTTAGAAGGGGGCACGGTGCGCGCCCCGGTCGTGCTGAACTCGCCGGCAGCGAGCCGTCCTACCAACTGGTCTAGCGTGGCAATGCCGTCGACCAGGCCGGCATCGATGGCCTGCTGGCCAACGAAGATCCGCCCATCCGCCATATCAGCCAGCACCTGGTCGACGCCGGCGCCGCGGTTGTCAGCCACGGCCTGGACAAACTGGCTGTACAGGTAATCCACGTAGCCCTGCACCGACGCCCTGCCCTCCTCGGAGAGTGGGGCATAGCTGCTGGCAATGCGCTTGAACTTGCCGGAATAGACCTCGGTGGTCTTCACGCCGCGCTGGGCTTCTGCGCCGGACACATCACGGTGGCTGGTCACGACGCCGATCGATCCCACCTCGGTGGTGCCATCGGCGATGTACACGGCTTTCGCCGCGCTACCGATCCAGTACGCCGCCGATGCCATGGTGCCGTCGCCTAGCGTCACCAGCGGCTTGGCCGCGCCGACCTCGCGCACCACATCGGCCAGCTGCTGGGTGCCGGCAACGGTGCCGCCCGGCGAATCGATATGCAGCAGGATCGAGTTCACACGGCTGTTGGCTGCGGCGGCCCGCAGATCCCGCGCTACCAGGTCGCTGGAGGCACCGCCGGAGATGTCGCTGAACAGGTTGGCGCGCCGCCCGATCGTGCCCATGATGGGGATCACGGCCACGCCGTTGACGATCTCGTAATCCTGCGGCTCGCTTCCTAGCGGCCGGCCAAGGCTTGCCGCGACCGCCTGCAGGTCGACCTGCTCGCCCAACATGCGCGCGTCGTAGGCAGCGACGATCTCGATGAGCTTGCCCGGCAGGATGGCCCAGGGCGCGGTAACAACGTCGAGTAGTCGATTCATCATCGTTCCTGAAATGCAAAACCCGCCTTGGTAGGCGGGTTCGCTTTATTGGTTGGCACTGTCCGGCGGTGGATCCGCGTTGGGATCCGGCGGTGCTGGAGGCGTGGCCTCGGCGAGCAGACCATCCCGCCGGCGCGCCTCGATCTCCCTCGCCTGCTGCGCATGGTTGTCGACCCAGCTGCTGCCGTCATAGGCCATCGTTTCCTTCGCTAGCGTGGTGCGCCCGATCTCCAGGTTTTTCTGCGATGCGAGCGCTTCCTTGAGCGGATCGACCGCACCAGGCGCATCACCCACCCACTGGCAGCCCAGCCAGGCGCGCCGGATCAGCGGGTTATCGAAATAGCCCGGTGCCGAGATCCGGCCATTGGCGACCGCCTCATCCATCACCAGCTCATAGACGGGCTGGCAGAAGTTGGTGGCCAGCCAGAAGCGTCGCATCTTGAAGAAGCGCCAGGCGTCCAGGATCGCTGCCCGGGCCGCCGTGTAGCTGGAGGTGTAGTGCTTGATGAGCATCTCGAACGGCAGCTCCAGCGCCACGCCGATCTGCCGCAGGATCGACTGCACGAACGGATCGAACAGTGCGTTTGGCCTGCCTGGATTGATGATCTCCACGCTATCGCCCGGCGCGCCCTGGATGATGGCACCCTTGCCCAGCTTGTAGTCCGGCGCTGTATCGTCGCCCCCCTCCGTCGGATCAAAGGCACCTTGGCCGTCCTCGGTCTTGATGAACACCGTGAACATGCCGGACACCACCGCCGCGGCCAACTCAGCCTCGGTGTACACGCCGAGCTGGCGCAGCGGATCGATCACCGGCGCCAGGTAGGGTTGCCCGCGCGTCTGGCCCACCCGTCGACGCTCGAACAGGTGCAGGACGTTGCGCCGGCCGGTACTGGTACCGAACACTTCGCGCCGGTCCCATACCCTATCCCTTACCCCCAGGCCGCCAGGATGTGAGCGCAGAAAGTGACACGCGACGGGCGCACCGAAATCGTCCAACTCCACGCCACCCGCCAGCTTGTCGGTATCGCGCACGTTTTTCGGATTGCAGCAACGGTCTCCCTCGATCAGCTGCAGCCGCGTGCGATAGGCCGTGCGGTGGCGCTCGAGCATTGGCGTGACGCAGAACACGTCGCCGTTTTCCAGCGTAGAGCGGAATGCCAGCGCCTGCATTTCGTAGAAGGTCTGCGCCAGCGTGATGTCGCATTCCTTGCTGTCGGCAAACAGCGAAAACTCAAGCTGCGCCTGTTGCTGCCAGGCGGCCGCCTGCTCCTCGGACAGCCCCAGCACCTTGGCGTCGATGGTTGGCTGCGGCGCGAGGCCAGTGCCGACCACGTTGGTCACCACCGTATTGATCGCACCGACCGCCAGCGGATTGTTACGACCGAGGTCGCGGCTGCGATTGCGCAACTCACCGAGTTCCGGCAGCAGATCCGCGTCGGCCGATCGACCGAAGGCGAACCAGTTGCGCAGCGAGCGCTTGGTGCGGGAAGCGCCATCATAGGCGCCCGAGTAGGCCTGCGCCGTGCGGGCCTGCGCGCGCCGATTGCCAGCGGCCGGGTTGAAATAGTTGACCAGGCGGTCGGGCAGCGTCAACTTGCTGGCCAGCACGGCGCCGAGCTTGGCGTCCTTCATTCCGCCACCCCGTAGCCAATCCGCATCCGGCGGCCGCCGTTTTTAGCGGCGCTGATCCTGACCTCCCAATAGTCGATCTGCTTGCGGATCTCGGCAGCGTCGGCCCGCGTGAGCTTACGCCCCTCGATCTCATAGGATTGATTGCGCGCCACTGCCAGGCTGGCCGCCAGCCAGGCATCGAGCTGCGACTGTGCTTGTGCCGCTGTAATCATGGGTCATATCTCCACGCCACCTGAGACGGTGCCGTAACGGCGCCGGCGTCGCGGTGGCAAGTTGGGGGTTTCGTTGGTGGTGACCGGCGCTGGCGCTTGCCGATGCCGCGCCGGCGGGGCGTCCTGGTCGTCTTCGTCGTCTTCCGCGTCGACCTCGCGAGGTGCGGCCGGCGGCTCCGGTGTCGGGACTGGCTCGGGCGGCGCCGGCTCGTCGAAGAGCCCGGCCTGCGACAACCGCGCCTCCAGGGCGGCCCAGTCGCGCTCCTGCATCAAGTGGACCTTGGCGGCACGCGTGGCGTGCAAGGCGTACACCTCGCAGTCCAGCGCTTCGTTGCGCTTGCCCACCTTCTTTTGCCAAACGCGAATGACGTGGCCGTTTTGCTGCCGCGTCGGCGCCTTGACCTCGGCCAGCAGCTGCTCGAAGTAGTCGGCGATCACGTTTTTGTAGACGTGGAAGCGGCCCGGCCCTTTGCCCTCCATGCCAACGCGGCCGCGCTCACCAATGAGTAGATCCTTGGCGCGGCCCACGCCGACCATGAACACCGCAACGCCGTACTTGGCCGCCTTGGTGTTCTTCTTGTTGGTGTCGATCACTGCGCTGGGCTTGCGGAAGATCTCCGCATCAGCGTTTGTCGAACCCTTGATGGCCATCACATGCGGCACACCGCGGCCCTGGCGCGAGCGCACGTACTTGTAGACCGCATCGGACGTATTGCCGTCTGAGCTGTCGATCGACGCGGCGGAGATCGACAGGCCAAAGCCGCGAACGTGGCGATACTTGCCAAAAATCAGCTTGTCGAGCTGGTTCCAGACGTCATCGGTAATCAGCGCAGTTTGTCCCCACAGCTGGTCATAGCGCACCAGCCAGGACTCTTCGCCGCGGCCGTAGGCACGCACGGCCACCTCAAGACGGCTGGGCTGCACGTCGACGCCAATCACCAACATCAAGCCGCCTTCCGGCACGATGCCAGCCTCATAAGGCAGCGCGCGCTCAGCCAGCTCGTCGGCCTTGGGCTGGTCGCCCTTGAATGAGTAGGCCACGCCCATCGAGCTATTGGTGAACGCCACCAGCTTGCTCTCATCACCCATCGCCAGGTGGTGGAGCGCCGTGAGCCAGTTCTCCATCAGAATCGGCATCACCGAGCCGGGAAATGGGCTATACAGCTCGTTGATGAAGTAGCCGGCGATGCCGTTGAACGGCGCGGTGGCCATCCAGCGGCCGGCCTTCACGTTGCGGCGCTTCTCCGTATCGTTCCAGATGCCGCCGCAGTGCGGGCAGACGTAGTAGGCCTTCTCCGGCACCTTCTTGCCGAAAATCGGATGCGATGCGCCCTCCTCTTCGGGGCATTTGAGGTAGTCGAAACTCAGCGCGTGCTCTTCGCCGCAATGATGGCAAGGTACCATGCCGACTCGCTTGTCGGAGAGCTCCATCTCGGCCGCGATGGTCGATGTGCCCTCGACCGTCGGCGTGCCGCCGATCACGATCTTGACGCGCGAGCGGCGAAACGTCTTGGTCCGCTCCTTGGCCAGCTTGATCGAGTCGCCCTGGCCGCGCAGGTTCAGATTGCAGTCGTCGGGCTCTTCGATAAAGATGCGCGGGATCGGACTGGACTTGACGCTGGAAGGCGAATTGGATCCGACCAGCTTGAGGAAGCCGCCGCGGAAACGCTTGAACAACATGCGCTGCTGCGACTTTCGGCTGCGCAGGTCCACTGCCCTGCGCAGCCGCGGCGTGGCGCTCACCATCGGCTCGAACTTCTCGGCCATGTATTCCTTGGCCGCGCCCTCTTTCGGGAACAGGCCAAGGATCGGCGACGGGTCCAAATCGATCCACTTGCACAGGATGTTGCCCAGCACGCCTGAGGTCCACGCGACCTGCGCTGATTTCTGGCAGCACACCTCGATCACGGTCGGATCATCGAGCGCCTCGAGCGGATTTCCCGGCCAGCAGAGGTAAGGCGTCACCTCCGGGTCATACTTGCCGGCGCGATCGGCCTCGACGCTCGACAGGAACCGATACTTGCGCGCCCATTCCAGGGCATTCATGCGGGGCGGCAGGGCCCAGCGCGAAACGGCCATACGCAGCGTGCGCTTAGCCGTATTCGTCATCCTCCTCATCGTCTCCGGCATCGTCAGGATGCTCAGAGTCCGGGTCTCCATCTCCATCATCGTCTTCGTCCAGGTGTTGGAGCTTGGCCAGGCACTCCTCAATGAAGGGCAGCACGAGCTGCTCGTCAATCTCGATGTCGTGCGCCTCGAACACGGCATCGGCCACCTTGCCGGGCAGCAGCAGCATCTCGGTCTTGGCCGCCTCGACGTGGCTGGCCCACAGGCCTTCAAACTTGGCCGCCGGCGCCAGCAGTTCCAGCTTTTCGCCGATGCGCAGCTCGACCTCGATTTTTCGCGCGCGGTCGAGCTCATCCTTCGGACTGGACAGGCCTGCGCGGTGCAGCTCGCGCTGCGTGTACCAGGCGAGCACGGCTGCGGTGTCGTATTCGTTGCCGCGGCCGCGCTGGCCAGCCAGTTCCACCGGCATACCCTCCTTCGCTTGCCAGCGGATCAGCGTCTGCACCGCGAATCCGGTGATCTCCGCCAGCTCCTGCAGGTTCACCTTCTTGCCCATGACACCCCCAAAACTAACTAACCCTAGAGCCCCTTTCATCTAGGAAAAGAACGCGGTGCGAATGACCCCCGCGAGACGGGAGGCCGGAAGGACCCGCGTGCGCCCGGCTGCACCCCACCGGGCGCCCTGCCCTGCCCGCCGGCGCCGGCTACCGCGCCGTGGCCAGCGCCTGCTCCCAGGCCTGCAGCATCTCTCGCTCGAAGTTCGCGCGTGCCGTCAGCTCAGCCACCTCGCTGAAGCGCAGCCGTTTCTCATACTGGGCGCTGGTGGCGAAGACCAACACCGGCACGATCTTGCGGTTACGGTCGACCCGCGCATAGATGGCCTCGGGCAGGTTGTGCCCGCGCGGCTTGCCCTTGAAATACCGCTTCGACGTGCCAGAAGAATTGAGCTCGGCTGCAATCGTCTTGATCGTGCCGCGGGTCAGGTTGCCGTACTGGTTCAGTTTCGCGCCGGCGCCTGGCAGCGCGATGCCCTTGCCGAACAGCTTCTCGAACGTTTTGAGCTCACGCTGGCCGCCCTCGACTTCGGTGCGCAGGTAGCGAGCCTGTCGGTCCTTGATGAAGACCGAGGATTCCAGCGAGGTCTTGTTGGCCGGCGTAGTGCCCACCGCCGTGCGCGTGAATGGCGCAGGATTATCGAACGCGCGCATGATCTCGCTGGTCTCAGCCCCCTGCGCCAGCTTGGCTAACCGCGTGAGCGCCACGGCCGCGGCGAACGGCATCTGCCGCTGCTGCAGGCCGAAACCCTGCACCACGCTGCTTACATCAACGCTTACGGCTGACATGGGGTATCCCCTCGCTCGTTCACCTGGCGGCTCCTGTTCGGCCCCGTGAAGATGAGTCGCACCCGCCTCTTACGAAAGACGCGCGGATCGACGCAAGCGGCGCCTGCGCGACAAGCAGGGCCGGCGAGTTGCGCGGCAAGCTCTACTGCCCATTCAGGTGAAAGCTCAATGCTCGCTGCCCGCCGCCCCTCGAATACCGTCAGCGTACGAGTGCCATCCAGCTCATGCGCCACCGCATAGGAGAGCATCGACTGCATTGCCAGCCTGTTCTTTGCGAACAACTGCATCAAGCGAGAAAGGAAAGGACTGCGCTTCGCCATATGCTAACTCCCCGTAGCTTGGGCCGGCTCTTCTTCGTGGGCCGTAGTGCACAGGCATTGCGTCAGGATGATCACCAGCAGAAGCATCGTCGCCAGCCATTGATGCTCTGTCCAGGCCAGGTAGGCCACAGAACCGAGCGACCAGATCCAGCGCGCGACCGGGTATCGCGGAAAGTCCGCCTTCTTGCTGCGAAGCGCGATGCGCCCGGTTTCGGTCAGGCACGTTGCGACAACGAGGAGTGCCAGCGTTAGCCCGAGTGTCGCCATCACGCCGTAGACGACGACCGCGACCCGGCCAGCCCCATCGTTACCCGCGATATGCAGCCCGGCGAGCGCAGCCGCAGCAATGCGCAGAATCCAATCAAAAGCCGTCTTCAAGACTCACCTCCGGAATGAAAAAAGCCCCGCCGGCATGACCCTGGCGGGGCGAATCGGGCGGGATGCCCGAGGAGACAACTGGAAATCAGGCGGCGCAGAATGCAAAAAGCCCGACCAGGTAGGGACCGGATCGGGCTTCGCTTTCACTGCACGCACTGAAACCACAGCGTAGCCGAAATCTACCCCTACCCAGTCAGGATTTCAATAGCGAGCGTCAGGGTCCCCCTTTAACCATTTGATCCATAAAAGAAAAAAGGCGCTACCTTGAAAAATGGTTTTGCTGGTTCTGTCAGGGCTTCAGCAGCAGATGCAGCGGCAGCACCTTGGCCTGCGGATTCTTGAGGCAGTACTCGAGCGCGACCAGCAGCGAGTTATGCAGGCGGCGGACATGGCTCTCGCTCACGCCCAGCCGCTGCCCGATCTTCTGGCGCGTCAGTTCCTCGACGTACCAGGCCATGGCCAGCTTGCGCAGATCGAGCGGCAGCCGCCACAGCGCTTCGTGCAGCTGCTCGCACTCGGGCGGCGACATCGGAATGAACGACCGCAGCGGCATCGAGCGGATCTCCTCGAGCGTGAGGCAGCTCTCGCCGTAGCCATTCGGCGCGCCGCCGGACTTGGCCCATTTGCCCCACGAATGTAGGCGATCGACCGCCCACTCCAGCCGCTCGCGCTCGCGCTTGTCCACTCGAATCCCGACCGTCATCGCTTCGCCCTCCCCCCAACGATGGTGCGCATCCGCGCGAATTCCAGTTCGGCCGCGGTCGCGTCCGATGGCATGTTCTCGGCCTCCGGAATGCCTGGAATCGGTGGCAGGTGTTCACGCACGCAATCCGACCACAGCCATTCCCAGCGCGATCGCGCCTCCGGCCATGCCACAACCAGCACCTGGTCGAGGCCAAAGCGCACGGCCGTCCAGAACACGGCGCGCGAGCTCCACCGGTCGCGCTTGACGGCACGCATCTGCAGCTGCTCCACCGCCTCGGCATAGGCAAGCTCGGCGCTCCGCTCGGCCGCGCTCATTTGCGGCCGCCCCTGCGCACCAGCTTGCCCAGCTCACCACGCGGCAGCGGGCCGGGCTCGCCATCGATCTGCGCGGCAAACGCGGCATCTGCTGCGGCCTGATTGACGAGCCGAATGCGCTCCTGCTCGCGCGCCGCTTCCACATCCTCGGCGTAGTGCGTTTCCCAGGCCTCGCCACACTCTTTCGCATTCCGCAACAATGAATTGAAGTACGGCCAAGGCTTACCGACCACCCCCGCCTTCGTAGCGCCATGCCATTCGTCCAAAACGCGCTGGGCGAGCGTTTTGCTCAGCGGCGCCGTCGAACATGCGATGTAGGCCCGCTGGCGCTGCGTGATACCGGTCGGCCAGTCCAGATGCGGCTCCCAGGTGAGCACCGGCTCCGAACCCTTCTCCCCTGCAAGCCGGGCCGGAGGCCGATCCCCACCGCCATTCAACGGCTCGTGGCGTTGCTCTGAGGGCCCGTTGCGCCCTTGCGTCGCGGTGGGTGTTTCGTCGCCTTTCAGGGGGCTGCCTTCCTCCTGCGCCGCAGGCGCGGGAGGGTTGATCGCCTTGGTTGTTTCGTCGTCTTTCAGGGGGTTATCAGCCTCCTGCGCCGCAGGCGTGGGAGGGTTGATCGCTTTGCCATCCTCCTCGTGCCGCAGGCATGAGGGGGTAGGGGGAGTAGGTTTTAAGGTTTTACCGGACTCCTGATGTGTGGCGGCTTTCGCGTTATCCACAGGGGCGCGAGTGCGCTGCGAACCCTTGCCACGACTAGCCTTAACGGGTGCTGTAGACTGTATCGAGGTCGTATCGGGTTGTTTCTGGACATTTTTGTCCTTATCAGCCAACGGGCACGCGAACACCATCTCATAGGGACCGCCCATCCTGCGCAGCAATCCCATCTCCTGCAGCCTGGTCAGCATGCGCTGCAGCTTGCTCTTGTCGTGCGCCAAGTACTTCACGCCGTGCCGAGCGTTGCGCTCCGTCCATTCCTTGAGCGCCTGGTAAGAGATCCGCACGCGGCGCCCCACCACGCCCGTCTTGAAGTCCATGCGTGGCCGCAGCGCGCCCACATAGAGCTGGAAGATGTCCGCGCCGGCACCATGCAGTGCGTCCAGCTCCAGATCGTTGATTCGGAAGGCAGGCATGGTTAGAACTCCTCGCCGACAGCATCAATGAATTGCGGCCGTACTTCGCGCACGTAGCCGTTCTTCCATGCACGGCAGTGACCTGTGCCGTCCGCGTACGGATTGGAAGCAATCGGGCACTGGCCAGCTAACGCGGCTACCTTGCCCTGCTCCTCGATCTTGCTGATTGGTTGAATTGGATAGTCCATGGTCTTTACGGCCGCTCGCTGGCGGTTTCACATAGAAGGTCAAAGGTCAACATGAAGGCACGCGGGTTGTACGGCCCGGTCTCGATGCGATCGGTGGCGATGGCCACCTCAGCGCGATAGGCGATACGGTCGCTGCCTGACAGCTGCAGCCATCGCTCTTTGCAGATTTGGGCCAGCGTCGACATCTGCCCGGCGCCGGCGAACACATAAAACACATCGCGCAGGGTCCAGAAGGTCAGCAGATGCCGCGCGAAGGCATCAAGGCCCTTCCCGCCCTTCACCAGCGCAATCTCGCTGGCCCGCCGGCGCGCGCACGCCAGCTGGACCGCGTGCCTGCATGCCAGGCCGGCCCACACTCGCGTGGACTTGCAGCACGTCATGCCAGGCTCGAAGCGAATCTCCATCTTCACGCGGGCGGCACCTGGTCGAACGTGCAAAGGTCTTCCCACACGTCGCCGAGATTGGCTCGACCGTCATAGGCAACCGCAAGGCAATGCTTAAACGCTTCGTCCAGACGCAGCTGCGCCTTGTATTCCTCGCTACTCACGCTTAGCAGCTTGAATTGCCGTCCGCCCCCCACCTTGATCGCAAAGACGCCGAATGGCTTGCCGCCTGCCACCACGCGCTTCTTGATGCGCGCGAAAAGCTTACGCAGCTCTGCCTGTGTCAACGGCTTGCGCTTCCGCGGGGATTTTGTAAGTCGGCAGCGCGCAGTAATGAACGCAGCGCCTGGCGTCATACCTTGCGCTTCCGCTTGGTGATCAACTTGCCGAGCGTGCGCAGGAGCCGGCGCTTGAAGCCAACCGCCTCGCGCAGCTCGCGGTGGGCGTCCTGCACGGCCTCGTCGGAGGTGTCGGTGGCAAGGCGCAGCACGGCCTGGTGCCCTTTCGCATCCTCGCGCATGAGCTTTCCCAGGGCCGCATGGACACACAGCTCCGGCTCCGGCTCGCCGACCTCGGCGCGCACGAACAGACCGAAAGGCGCCAACAGTTGATCGAGCACGTTGATCCGGAGATCTGCCGGCAGCGCTGCCAGGATCGACGGGATGAAATTGGTCGGCAGTAGGGTGCTTTCCTTCGTTTCATCATCGAGCCAGCGAAACACGCGCTCGGCATTGACCTTCATGCGCTCAAACGTATCTCGTGTCATCGGCTCGAAGCGGATACCCGTTACATCATCGTAGCCGAGCCGCTCATGGGTGCTGACAATGAGATCGACCACCGACTCCCGTCCCATCCGCTCCCGTGTCCGCCAAGTGTTGACAGCATGGCGCAGCATGCCAATCAGTCTCTGAGGTTGGTTCTGCATGAATTGTTTTCCCCGGTGGATACACTGCCGTCTAAACCAAGCGCAACCGCACGCCTTACACCCTCGGGATGAAATCTGTGTTCCAACCCAAGTCAAAATTGCGTCGACTGACCCCGCTGGAGCGCCGCAGGATCGCTGTCCTGCAGCGCACAACAACACGCAGGACTGGCCTCACCCCGATAGCTCCGACTGACGTGGCACAGATCGCGGCGCTAGGTGCAAACAGAGAGACCTAACGTGGACGCTCTAGTCCCGGAGTAGTCAACGGGAAATGGACTTCTCGGGCGGGGATGCCAGCTAACTCCGGCCAGCGCTTCACCCATGTGTCCGGGCACAGTTCCTTTCGCGTCACAGTGCCTGCGGAGTTCTGCTCGATCGCCACACAAAGCTCACATTTGAACTGGCGGCTCGTGCTTATCGCTCTCCGCATATAGTTTTCAGAGGTACCGCACGCAGCGGCAAACGCGGCGCGCGCTGACTTATCTAAGGAGTTGAGGTACGTGAGGAGGTCCATACCACAAGCATTACATTTATGTAATTTCAAGTCAATACAGTTCTGTGATTTACCTTAATGTAATTTGGCCGGACAATCCGAACGCATGACCACCGCAGATAACCGCCGCCGCCGCCTGTTGGCGCTCATCAAGGAACAGTTCGGGACCCAGGCTGAGTTCGTCCGCCGTACCGGCGAAAATCAGGGTGCTATCTCAGCAATCCTCAGCGGCGCCAGGCCGTTCGGGGAAAAGAAGGCCAGGGATATAGAGGACAAGGCCGGTGTACAGGCAGGGTGGCTGGATCAAGCGACAGCAGACGAGAGTGCTGTCAACCCCACTTCAGTGGAAAAACAATCTGTGCCACCGAAAGGCCAAGGGGCCTCAGCCAGCACTTACAATGCGCTGCAGGGAGACAACTTCGAGCCAGGCCCCGACCTTAGGCCGAGGCGCTACCCTGAGATTTCTTGGGTGCAAGCAGGGATGTGGACGGAGAATTGCGAGAATTTTGTACCGGACGAGCACACAATTTGGCACCAGTGCCACATTGATCTTGGGCCATGCGGCTTCGTGGTCAGCGTGCGCGGGCCTTCCATGACCGCACCGGCCGGCATTCATCCATCCTTTCCTGATGGCATAAAGCTGTTTGTCAGCCCTGATTCCGAGGCATTGCCAAGCAAGTTTGTAATCGTGCGCCGTGATGGAAAAGCCACATTCAAAAAACTAACGCTAGTCGACGGTGACCTTTACCTTGAGGCCATAAATCCCGATTGGCCGGATCGCTATATTCGCGTTCAGGATCACGATCACTTCTGCGGCGTAGTCCGGCATGCGGGATTCGACCTCTGAGCGTGCCCCAATGTTGATCGGGTAGGTATTGTCGACGTGCGCCGCCTTAGTGCTTCGAAAAGGAGGCTGCATGCGCAGTACCGAAAAATGCTCAGCCTGCGGGGCATATGTAGCAAAGCGAGCGCAATGCGTAAGGTGTGGCGGCCCGCTGCAGGAAGCGGTCTCTACTGTGCCAGAGGCTACGGCAGCGCCCTCAGAGCATCCTGTGGACTCAGTGCTTAGCGCAGGCATGTTCCTCATTGTTGGCACCGCAATTGCCGCCCTTTCCATCTGGCTACTGTCCTCTGCCAGTAAGCCTGGCAATGAAGCGGAAAGCAGCGATGCTTGGATCGCCCGCAACCAAAATATTGTCAGAAAGGCCCTCCGCGACCCAGATAGCGCCGCATTCTCTGACACTAGGATTGGGGTCAATAAGATTGTTTGCGGCCGAGTCAACTCACGGAACGGTTTCGGGGGGATGACTGGATACCAGCGCTTCATTGCTGGTGGAGAATCATTCGGCCCGTACCTTGAGGAACAAGTTCAGCACTTTGATATTGTATGGGAACGATACTGCCCTTGATTCTCTGTTTGCGAACTGATGGCGCCTGACGGCAGCCGTCCTTCGCAGTAACCCTGCCAGATCCGCACTTTACTAGCCCGCCAACCTCTGCGGGCTTTTTTGCGTCTCGGCACAGCGACAATCGGTCTGCTACCCATAGGAGGCCATACCGGTGCAGCCCTCCCACCTCGCACTCGCGCCTCTCCCCCGTACTTCTTCTGCCCGATTCTGCACCTACTGACATACAGCAAGCGAGCCATCATCGATAAATTACATTTTTGTATTGACTCGTTAATTACAGTTTTGTAATATCAGCCCATCAATGCATCGCAACGCCTCTTGATGGAGACCGCAGTGAACAAGCCCACCCGCACCAAAGCCTGCATCGCCTACCTCGCCTTGGTAGCCGCCGCCTTCGCAGCTCACGCCTGCGCCGTAGAGCGCGACCAGCAGGCCACGCCGACCACCGCCGCAACCCGCAGCGCGTGAGGCCGGCCATGAAACTCGAACACTGGAACGGCATCACTAGGCCAACTCCCTGGGTCATCATTGACGACTTCGGCGGGGAACATGACCTCCTCGATGGGATTGGTGATTTCGGTGGAGGCGCCGGTCTTGCGTATCAGAATCAGTACCCCATCAAGCGTAGCCGGCTCGAGGACCCCGACTTCTGCCGGGCGCACTTCACCAGACCGCAGCCCTTTTTCGTCCGCGAGAGCTCGACGTTCGCTAGTCCTTTTGGCATCAGCCTGGAATTGCCCCTCCGCGTCGACTTCACGCTGCACCCGTTCTGGGACGACGAAGCGGGCGAACCACGGTGGACTCAGGCGGAAGGCGCAACCGTCGAAATTCAGGTGGCGCGCGTAGACGACTTCGACGTCTACCCTGCATCGACAGTGCTTGTCCGCGCTGCGCTGGAAGCCTTCTGCTGGGCCTACATCGACCTTGAGAAGGCTCGCGAAAAAGAGCGCCTCGCCAAGCTAGAAGCGGAGACGAGTCATGCATAGCTCTGCCATCGACCGCCTCGCCAACGGCTACTTCAGCCGTCATCCCATCCAGGGCATGGTCGTGTTGCTGCTGGCCTTCGGCCTGGCCGGCGGCATCGCGCCGCTGATTTGAAATGGCTCCGCGACGCCGCCCCGGCTGGGATATCTCCGACGCGCAAGCGCGAGCTGAGTTCATTCGCAGGAACGGCCCAAGCGATCCCGCATACGTCGAAGAGCAGATTCACACCAGCTATATCCGGGACGACCTCGCACTCACACGCGCGGAATACCGCCGCCAACAGGCGCACCACCCACACCCCCTACGCCGCCAGCGCCGCCCCACCGGCCCCGACTGGAAACAACTTTCAGCCAACGACAAAGACTGAGGAGCAATCATGCTGATAGGACTCACCGGCCCGGCAGGCGCCGGCAAGGACACTGCCGCCGATTACATTGTTTCCGCCCACAAATTTGTTGCGGTCGCATTCGCGCAGACGCAATGCCCCGCGTGGGATCAGACGCTTAACGGCCTGCAGGAAGCGGGCATCGACGTGGTCGTGAAGGAGATCCGCTCGAATGTTGAGGCGGCCATCATCCGTGACCACGGCGGTTTCATCGTTCGCCTGGTCCGCACATCCGACGAACGCGGCTCACTGATAAGCGCCGCCAGTGTGCGCCTGCGGGAAGCCGACCGCGAGATCCACAACGACGGTACGCCCTTTGATCTGTATGACAAGCTCGACGCCATCATCGGCGAGGAGTCTTTCGTGGGGGCCGTGTCGTGAGCCAAGCCATCTCTCTTCGCCACCCGCGCCGCGCGCACCTAACCTCGCTGCCGTTTCTACGCAGCACCCGACCCCTGACCTTCTCCGCCAGCCTGGTCGCATTCATCAGCGCCCCCACGCCCAGCGCCTACATCAAGCTAGAGCGGAAACTCGACCTGCTCGCTATCGCAATGCAGGTCCAGCGCGGTACAGCGTACCTGGTGCAAATCCAGTCAGCGCGGCGCGCGATGGTCGCCATCCTCGATCGCGTCGAGCGAATCAGTGTGCTCGCCGTTTCGACGCACGATGCGCAGTCCTTGCGCGCCGCCGCCCCGCATATCGAGGCCGCTATCGGCTCCATCCGCCTCGACGCCTTCTGCTTCGCCAACGCCATCGTCCAGCACAAGACACAGCTGCAGAGCGCGGCGCTAACCCACTGATCTTATCGATCAACCCGAGGCACTACCCATGACCACCATTCAAGTTGCGCTCACCATCCTCGCCGTGTCCGCACTCGCCGGCGCCGGCATTTTCCTTTACCTCATCTGGATCGCGCCCGAGCCCGAATGCGCCGAGATCTGGCCAGATGAGTCCACTCCGCGCCGCCCCTGGTTTGCCTTCCTCAAGCTGGAGGACCTTGCCGTGGACCTCATGCAGCCTACAGGTATGCGCGATGAAGCCGGCTACTGCAGCCATCCGGCCCTCCCCGCTTTCCCAGAGAACACGAACTACCACATGCTGCTTGAGGCCATCGGCCTCGCGGCAGCCTTCGTCTGCATGGAATCCGATTGCAAGAACGAAACCTTGATGGACCGGGTATGGGAGGGTGGCAGTTGCCTCGAGTGGACCCCGACCACCCCGGCCGGCGAGGATTGGAATCTCCTGGAGATCTACTCGACGGAGGACGGTCCCTATGCACTGTTCGCGCGCCCACTCAGCCGCGCTGAGCAACAAGAGCGCATGCAAATGGGCCAGTTCAACGCGTCCACAGTTGCCGGCTATCGGAATGTCCTCACTGCCCTCGCCAAGGACCTGGACGCACTTGCGGCCTTCGCTGAAGACGCCACACACCCGCCGGCAAGTTTTGCCGATCGTGCCGCACGCCGTGCCGTGAGAGCCGTTTCACACCTGCACAAGGAAATCGAACTACTCAAGTCCGAAGCCTCGCAGCGCGCCGCATAACCCATTGAGAGACCCCCACCATGACCGCAACCACCACCGGCACACATCGCCTCATCTCGCTTTCTCGTCTGTTCCTATCCCCGCGCAATGCCCGCAAGACAAAGCCAACGCCTGCCTCGATCGAGGCCCTTGCCGCATCGATCGAGGCACATGATTTGCTGCAGAACCTGGTCGTTATGCCCGAACTGCAGGACGGCAAGGAAACAGGCCGCTATGCCGTCCTCGCCGGTCAGCGCCGCTGGCTCGCCATGCAGCTCCTGGTGTCACGCGAACAGATGGACCCCCACCACTCGGTGGACTGCGCGATGCGCCACGCAGGCTCCGCGATCGAGGCGAGCGTGGCTGAGAACACCATGCGCGAGGCCATGCATCCCGCTGATGAGTTCGAGGCCTTCAAGGCCATGATCGACCAGGGCGCCAAGCTCGAGGACGTGGCCGCAAACTTCGGCGTCACGCCGCTGGTGGTCCAGCGTCGCCTCAAGCTGGCCAATGTGTCACCCAAGATGATCCAGCTCTACCGCGACGACCAGGCCTCGCTCGACCAGTTGATGGCGCTGGCCATCACCGACGACCACGACGCCCAGGAGCGCGTCTGGAACGAGAGCGACAACTGGGACCGCCAGGCAACCCGCTTGCGCGCCAAGCTGGCCAAGGGCGCTGTGGAAGTGCGCAGCAACAAGCTCGCACGCTTTGTCGGCATGGATGCATATGAAGGCGCCGGCGGCCATGTGGAGCGCGACCTCTTCAGCGACACCGGCAACGGCTACATGAGCGACGCCGAGCTGCTCGAACGCCTGGCCAACGACAGGCTGGCGGCCGAGCTCGAACGCGTGCGCGCGGAGGGATGGTCATGGGCCGAGGTTCGCCCCGACTTCTACGAGACATACAACTTCAACCAGGCGGAGAGCACGACCCGCAAGCCTACCGCTAAAGAGCGCGCGCGCATCAAATCGCTCGAGGCGGACCTGGACCAACACCAGAAGGCCCTGGAAAAGCTCGAAGACGCCGACGACTACGGCGCCGAGCACGACACGCGCCAGGAGCGTATCGAGGAGATCGAGGAGCAGCTCGCAACGATCCGCCTCGCACTCAGCGACTGGACCATCGACGCCAAGGCCACCGCCGGCGCGATCATCGCCGTCAGCGGCGCCGGCGAGATACAGATCCATCGCGGCCTGATCGCGCGCAGCCGCGGCGCAGCCGGCACGGCAGAGTCTGCCGCCGGCGTCATTCCAGGCGAGAAGCCAAAGAAGCCCGCCGTGTCGGAGAGCCTGGCGAAGCGCCTCACCGCGCACCGTACGGCTGCCCTGCAGCTGCACCTGGTCGAGCAGCCGCATATCGCCCTCGCGGTCCTGGTGCACGCACTGGTAGGCAAGCTTTTCCGCAAGGTGCAGTCCTACACCACCAACAAGACCGCCCTGCAGCTCTCGATCGAGAACGGGATGGATCCACTGCCCAACTCCGCAGATGACATCGAGACCAGCCCGGCCTGGACGAAGCTGCAGGCAACTCGGAAGGAGATCCTGGCCACGCTGCCGAAGTCCGACAAGGACCAGCTGCAGCAGCTCATCGCGCTGCCCCAGCAGGATCTGCTGCAGCTGCTGGCGCTGTGCACCGCCGCCGGCGTGAATTCAGTGACCGGCATCGAGGGCCCGAACCCGGCCGATGCGATCGCCGAGGCCGTGGAACTGGACATGGCGCAATGGTGGACCGCCACGCCTGCCAGCTACCTCAACCACGTGCCCAAGGCCCGCGCGATCGAGGCCGTCGCCGAGGCCACCAGCAAGAAGGACGCAGAGGCGCTGGCCACGATGAAGAAGGACAAGCTGGCCAAAGCCGCCGAGCAGAAGCTGGCCGGTACCGGCTGGCTGCCCAAGATCCTGCGCGGCCCGAAGAAGGCGGCGGCACCCGAGAAGAAGAAGCCGGACGCAAAGCCCACCGCACCAGCGACGACAGCTGCGCCGGAAGACTTGGCCAAGCCGACCCTAAAAAAGTCTACGCATCCGGCCGTGCGGTACCGCGACGCTGCAGGCAACACCTGGACCGGCCGCGGCAAGCGCCCCGGCTGGCTCTCCGCAGCGCTGGCCAGCGGCAAGACGCTCGATGCATTCCTGACTCGGTGAGACACCACATGAAGAAAACTCAGAAGACAAAGCACGCCCAGCCCTGCCTCTCGATGAACAGCCTTGCCGTGCAGCTGGAGGATAAGGGCCTGCGCCTGGCTGCCACATCGCGCACCAGGATCACCCCTCCCCCGCCGCTTCATGCAGATGACATTGCCGTCGACCAGCTCGCCACGGCAATGAAGGCAAAGCTGGCTGCCTGCCGCGCAGAAGGAAAGCGCGGCTGGGACAACCCACTGGAATGCTCCCACGAGCGGCTTGCCATTCTCCTCGGCGAGAGCCTGGTAAAGGGCAACCCGGTGAACATCGCCAACTTCGCTGCCATGCTGCACGCCCGCGGCGCTTCGCACCAGGTCATCGCCGAGCAGGCCATGCGCGCCCTGCTGCGCGGTAGCCGCGAGATCCACGCACACGACAAGCTCAATGCAGAACGCTACCTCAAGCTGCGCAACGTCAATGATGAGCAGCTCGGCGCCGCCGGCATCCCCTGCATCTCGATGCCTACCGGCCTCAAGACTGGCCACCACCTCAATGGCGATGAAGCCGACCGCGCCATCGATGCCATCCCCGCCGCAGGAGAGCCGCAATGACCGCCAGCACCCTCCCCGCTTTTCCTTCGAGTGTGTTTCACCTCGGCGGCGCCTTAGGCGCGCCCTTTGATGACGACAAGACCATGCCCCTCCCTACGCTGACGGGCGAACCCACCCGCGCGCAACTCGCCCTGGACCAGGTTTCTCGCTATGGCACCGCGACGCCGGCCGAGCTGGAGGTGCCGCCCACTCTTTTTAGCCGTGCCACGAAGCGCTCCAGCGCCGCTGTGCAGTCAATGCGGGTCTTCCAGGCGATCAACGTACTCTTGAGCCCACCGGATGGCCCTCGCCTGGGCGTCCCCATACCTCGCACAGTGCTCAAGCACGACGGACTCGGCAACCACCGCAAGGTCGCCCTTACTGACTCGGCCCAGAGACGCAAACATGCCGCCATCCAAGGGCTTTGCAAAGCCCTCAATCACGTAACCACGGTATTTTTCGATGGACATGGGGAATGCTCCTCCTATCGAAACCTGAGTGCACTGCAATTCAACGGCTGCCTTATCAAGCCTAGTATGCAACGCCATGCCGTGCTGCCCGAGCGCCGTTCTTACCACACCCTCTTTAGCGGGGTATCAACAGGGAGGGCTCGGACGTGAGCGGAAAAAACAAAATCGAGTGGACGGACCCCAACTGGCAGTTACCGCTTCGCTGGAACGGGATTCTGCGCATCCAAGCCTTCGATGTGCTTGTCAATCATCACTTGAATGGAGGCAAAGGAAGCGACGAAGGCGCTGTCAAGATCCATGAATCGCCCGGCCGCGACATCGTCGATAGGTACGTGGACAAACGTACCTTGGACCGTGAGCTGGACTCTCTGGGCAACAACGCGAAAACTCCCTGTGTGTTCCCCATCGACAGTCGAGGACATTTCAAAGCCGCGGTACGCACCGTAACGTTGTTCTTCCATCGCCGCCCTCCCAGCGCTTTGGGAACCCTAGCATGGTGGCTCGTGCTGCAGTCTCTCGCAGTCCACTTTGCTGAACGCGATCCTCTGCTCAACCTTGGCCCATTGCTCCTGAAGCGTGGGCCGCCCGGCGGCGATCAGACTGGCGTTGGCCCGGTCCATGGTATCGCGCATCACCCTGGCCAGATCGGCGACCTGGAGAGCTGCACCAATGCCAATGGCATCGGCGACTTCCTTGCTGAAAAACTTGTCCATTTGCGTCATACCGGGGCGGCGGATTGCAAGGCTTGGGCCAAGCGTCTAGTTGCGCAGCGAAACCAGCAACAACTTGGTGTCAATGGCGGCCCGTGCCAAATTCTCCGCTTCGTCAATGGCCTCCTGAGCGTTCCGGACCAGCCTGTGCTCCCGGCCATCGCAGAGGAATCTGTAGGACATGACCTCCTCTGGGCTCTCCGATGCGCTTTCGAAGGGAAATGCGTGATACGTAGCGACCCAAAGGCCCGTGAAGCTTTGCTCCGCAAAGGCAGTCACCTCGAAGTCGCGATAGTCGAAAAATTTGGCTGGCATGTGGGGGCGGCAATTTTTGCCCGCATCGTAGCATGGCCTCAATCGAAGTGAACAGCATGAGCGAAAACACCAAAATCGAATGGACGGACGCCACGTTCAACCCGTGGATCGGTTGCACTAAGGTATCCCCCGCGTGCGACCACTGCTACGCCGAGGTATCCACGCCTGCGCGCACACTGGGCGTGATCTGGGGCGCCAAGGAAAGCCGGCACCGTACGTCGCCCGCTAACTGGAAGCTGCCGCTGCGCTGGAATGCCCAGCACGCCGAGTTCTTCGCAGCGCACGGCCACCGCCGGCGCGTCTTCTGCGCCAGCCTGGCCGACGTTTTCGACAACCAGGTCGATCCGGCGTGGCGCCGCGATCTTTTCGACTTGATCGAGCTGACGCCGGACTTGAACTGGCTGCTACTGACGAAGCGCATTGGCAACGTCTTCCGCCTGGTCAGCGACATCCGCAGCCACGACTGGCTGGCCGGCCAGGATAACGTCTGGCTCGGCGCCACCATCTGCAACCAGGAGGAAGCCGACCGTGACATTCCCAAGTTGCTGGCCACCCCGGCGAGCGTGCGCTTCTTGAGCATGGAGCCCCTGCTCGGCCCCGTGGACCTCACCCGAATCTCGATCGCCCCTGGAACTTACCTGGATCCGCTCAACGGCGGTACGTGGAGTGATCGACCGGGCGAGCGATGGAGAGTCACCCACCTTCCACTCGGCTTGGACTGGGTAATTGCTGGCGGCGAGAGCGGCACCAGCGCGCGGCCGATGCATCCGGACTGGGCGCGTGGCCTGCGCGACCAGTGCGCGGCGGCCTTCGTGCCGTTCCTGTTCAAGCAGTGGGGCGAATGGGCGCCAGGCATCACCACTCCGGCAGGCGAGCCGGGGCGCTTCGCCCTAAGCTGGGCCGCCGACAGCTGGCATGGCGATAGATGGCACATGCTGGAGAGCGCGCCGCGGCAGTTCACCATGTTTGGCACCACCGGCCGCATGACGTACGTGGGAAAGAAGAACGCCGGCCGCCGGCTCGACGGCGTGCAGCACGATGGCTACCCGGAGATCCAGCGATGAGCCTGCTCACGCAAGCCTACTTGCTCGAGCAATACGGCCCGCGGTTGAGCGTGGCCCAGCTGGCGAGCCTACTAGATATTACGGAGGGAACGATTCGGAACCAGGTTAGCGCCGGGTCATTCCCAATCCATACGTATTCGGAAGGGGGACGCCGCTTTGCCTCTTACCAGGCAGTCGCCGAGTATCTCGACGCCATGGATTCTGCTGCGCGTGGGAGGGGCCTGAAGGCGGCCTGACGAAATTGACCTGCTACAAAAATGCTACAGCAAAGAACAAATCCGTTGGGAATCAAGACCTTAGATTATCATTCCTCGCCGTGAACTACGGCGAGAGGACAGACTCCGTGGACATGTTGGTGCGCCTTGGCGGCGCGGATCCGGGAGCAGGCCCGGAGTATATCAAAACCTCACCAGCCACGCTCCCCTGCTCAGCACTCGCCCTTCTTGGCGTGTCCCGGCGGGCAGTGATAACCCTTGTCTTTCTTGCCCGGCCTGCCATCCCAGCGCTCGGGCACCAGCACCCAGCCATCGCGCGCCTGCACCCAGCGCGGCGCCTCGTAGACATAGCCCGCGCGCTCGCGCTCCCACTTGCCCTTCTTCCACTTGTGCTTGTGGCCGCGATCATCCCAGTCCCAGTAGCCGGGCGCCCAGACGTAGCCAGGGCGCGCCACGGGAACAACTTCATAGACGGGAGCCGGCGGCGGCACGCCGATCAACACATTGACCGATACCTGCGCATGTGCCGCAGGCGCCATGCCCAGTGCGCCCATCAAGCCAGTTACAGCCGCCGCGCACAAAAGAATCCTTCTCGTCATCGCTATCTCGTTTTGCCAGTTTCAGGCCCGAGAATAACTTGACGCGAGACTTCCGGCTGTTAGCAAAGGTATCAATGGATTACCCGTGCAACATATGGGTCAGCTTAACGGAAGCCGGAAGTAGCGCTTGCGGTACCCCAAACCCGGAGCACGAACGAAAAAGCCCGCCAGTACACTGGCGGGCTGGTTGCGGACGGTCCGGACCATCCAGGTCAACGCCGGCGCTATCGCGGCAACAGCCGTGCAAGCAGGTTTTCCCATGATTCCGCCCATGACGCGGACGTCCCTCCGGACCACCCGGAGAGCCAAAGGAAAGCTGGCAATGACGCCGACTGCCGCGATATCAGCGGCTAGCGGCACTTAAAGCAAAGCGCCGAGGAAGGTCAGCGGGTTCTCATCGGTCCGCCACCTTGCCGGGCATCGATGCGCCCGACGGATTCAGTATAGGCAGGCGGCCTGCGGATGCAATATCGAATGCGGGATCGGCAAACCCCCATGAAAAGCGCCCAATGAGCCTCAAAAATCGCCGTTCGGCACCTCAAAGTAATTCCTATCGCAGTGCAACAAACTTACTTTTGTTTCTGCTATAATTCGCGCCGTGAGTTCGCACTGTGAGTTGTGCAACACGTCTACCGGTCTCTTCCGGCAGGCGATACCGCCCCCGCTCTCAAGCTCTGCTCCCCGGTCCCGCCGGCTGGCCTGCCTTAAAGTTGTTGAATCAAGGCCAAGTGGTGATACCCGACAGAACGCATTTCTCACCGACGTCGCCTCGTCTCCGATCCTGTTGAATAGCTCTACAGAGCTGTTTGCCTGCCAGGGACCGCGCGCCCGGCCTTGTGCCCGGTGTCGCCCTGCCTGCCGCCGTACTGTCAGCTGTGTCTGTCGTAACGGCCTCACCGATTGGCGCCGAAGCCTTTTTAAGACTTTGCACTGCGCCCGCCCCTGTTCGCTAGTTCGGCATGGGGTGCCATGCATTTAAAGAAAACTACGACATGACCCAGCACGACATTCGTGCGGAGCAAGCTTTTGCCTCCGCCGCCGACGCATCGACCGAAGCCGCCGCCATCGCCACGCCCGCTATCCAGGAACCGAGCCCGCTCGACAAGCTCGACGCCATGCTCAGCCCGGAAGCCGTTGCGCCTGCCGCCGCCGCCAACGTCAATGCCGAGAACGGCTTTGCCAAGCTTGGCCTCGAAGAAGCAATCCTGCGCGCCCTCGTTGAACTGAACTACACCACGCCGACCCCGGTGCAGGCACAAGCGATTCCCGCCTTCCTGGCTGGCCGCGACCTGCTGGTGTCCAGCCAGACCGGCTCGGGCAAGACCGGCGCCTTCATCCTGCCGGCCATCCAGCGCATCAGCGAAAAGGCTTCGCCGAATCGCCCGCGTTCCGATGATCCGGTCAAGCGCATGAAGGGCAAGCGCCCCCGTCCGTCGCCGGCGCAACCCGCGCTGCTGGTGCTGACCCCCACGCGCGAACTGGCCCTGCAGGTGACCGAAGCCACCGCCAAGTATGGCCGCCACCTGCGCCGCATCGTGTGCGCCAGCATCCTGGGCGGCATGCCCTATCCGAAGCAGCTCGCCGCGCTGTCGAAGATGCCTGACATCCTGGTGGCAACGCCTGGCCGCCTGCTCGACCACGTCGAAGCCGGCCGCATCGACCTGTCCGCGCTGGACATGCTGGTGTTCGACGAAGCCGACCGTATGCTCGACATGGGCTTCGCCGACGATATCGACGCCATCGTTGCCGCTACCCCGGCCACCCGCCAGACGCTGATGTTCTCGGCCACGCTGGACGGCCGCATCGCCCAACTGGCTTCGCGCCAGCTGCGCGACCCGCAACGCATCGAGATCGCCGCGACCCGCGCCGACCAGAGCAATATCGAACAGCGCCTGCACTTCACCGATGACATGTCGCACAAGGAAAAGCTGCTCGACCACCTGCTGCGCGACGCCACGCTCAAGCAAGCCATCGTCTTCACCGCGACCAAGCGCGATGCCGATTCGCTGGCCGAGCGCCTGTCGGATACCGGTTTCGCAGCCGGCGCGCTGCACGGCGACATGACCCAGGGCGCGCGTAACCGCACCCTGACGTCGCTGCGCCGCGGCAACCTGCGCATCCTGGTGGCAACCGATGTCGCCGCACGCGGCATCGACGTGCCGGACATCACCCACGTGGTCAACTTCGACCTGCCCAAGCAAGCCGAAGACTACGTGCACCGTATCGGCCGAACCGGCCGTGCCGGCCGCTCGGGCGTCGCCATCAACCTCGTGAACCATGGCGACATGTTCCAGTGGAAGCGCATCGAGCGCTTCACCAACAACCGCGTCGACGCTTCGGTGATCGAAGGCCTGGAACCGCGCCGCTCGCCCAAGCCGCGCTCCGGCTTCGGCGGCAAGCCGGGCGGTGACCGCGGTGGCTACCGTGGCAACAGCAATGGCGGCGGCTATCGCGGCGGTGAGAACCGCAGCTTTGGCGACCGCAAGTTCGGCGGCGGCGAAAGCCGCGGCTTCGGCAGCCGTGACGGGGCCCCGCGTCCCGCAGGCGACCGCCCGTTCGGCGATCGCGACGGCAACCGTGGTTTTGGCGACCGTGGCGGCTTCGGCAACGCCAATGGCAACAGCACCGGCTATCGCGGCCAGGGCGCGACCGGCGGCCAGCGCAGCTTCGGCAACGAAGGCGGCTACCGCGGCGGCGACAACCGTGGCTTCGGCAACCGTGATGGCGCGGCTCCCCGCAGCTTCGCCGACGGCAACCGTGGCGCAGGCAACGGCGGCAACGGTGGCTACCGCGGCGGCGAAGGCCGCAGCTTTGGCAACCGCGATGGCAACCGCGACGGCGCGCCCCGCAGCTTCGGCGACGGCAACCGCGGCGGCTTCGGCGGCCAGCGCAACGGCAACGGCAACACCGGTGGCCGCTCGCGTTTCGAGCGTTAATTCGCGCGGTTGAATGGATGCGTCGCCTATGCGGCGCTCCATCGCAACAAATGAAAAAAGCACCTTCGGGTGCTTTTTTCATTTGGCGTGAGACGTCAGACGAAGGGGCCAGCCGGCCCTCTCTATATGGAACAGCTGCGAAAGCCCACGAACGCGAAATCGTCCTCCGGCAGCAGCGCCATGCGCGCGCGCGCATGGCGCTGGCGCGCCACGCCGGCGAAAGAGGCACCGCGCACCACCTGGTGCGTGGCGAAGCAGTCAACGAACTCCACATCGGCCGGGCCAGCGACAAAACCGGCATAGGGCTCATAGGGCGTCGCCGTCCACTCGCGAACCATGCCCCAGCGCAAGCCGCCGCGCGCCTGCACCGCCGCCAGCTCCCATTCCGCTTCCGTAGGCAGGCGCCGGTCCGCCCAGGCGCACCAGGCCTGCGCCTCGAACAGGCTGACGTGGCGTACCGCCTCGTCAGGATTCAAGGTGCGCAGGCTGCCGAAGCGCAACGCCATCCACGCCCGGGACTCCGGATGCCTGGCCCAGTAACGCGGCGCGGAACGGTCCTGCATCATCAGCCACTGGTGCCCCGCCACCGTCCACCATGCCGCGCGCTCATAACCACCGTCCTCGACGAAATCGAGAAACTGCGCATTGCTGACCGGCGCGGCATCCATCTCGAAGGCTGGCACATAGGTCGGCTGCGGCGGCAGTTCGTCGGGCAGCGCGAAGCCATCCGGCTCATTCCAGCCCTGGATGAACCGCCCACCGGGAAACTGCAAGGTGCCGGCGTGCGGTACCGACACGGAAGGCAGCGCCACGGCCGGCTCCACCGGCGCCATGCCCACGGCCTGCAGCAGCGCAGCCAGGGCCTCGCCCTGGCTGTCTTCGTGAAACAGCGCGCGACGCCATGCGTAGAGCGCCGCATCGCTATCGTCCGGTTGCGCCGCCAGCCGGCGCAAGGTGGCTTCGAGCACCTCGGCGGCATAGCGTTTGACCACCGCTACGTCGGGCAGCGTGGCCTCCCAGCGGGCATCGGGATCGATGCGTTCGGGATCGAACCATTCGTCCGCGCCGGCCAGCAACGAAGGAACCCCGGCGGCCCGCAACGGCAGGCCATCGCGCTCCAGCGTGCGCACATCGCGCAGGCACCACCATTCGGCATGCCAGGCGACATGGCCCAGCGTCCAGAGCGGCGGGTTCGCAAAATCCTGCCGCGGCACCTCCCAGCCGCGCCGCGTCTGGCCGAACGCGGCAAGCCAGGCCAGGGTGCGGTTGCGCGCTTCCACCAGCGCCTGCGCCAGGCCCTCGCGGGGCAGCCTCCGGGCGTCCGTCCAGACGGTCTTGCCACCATTGAAATGAAGGTCGGGAAGCATGGAAAAGCCGCTCATCAAGAACCCTGACGGTGAATGGGATGGCCCACGGTTGGTTTGCCCGGCGGGCGGCGCGCCTCATGCGCCGCGCCCCCAAGGAGGGATGCGGGCATTATGACACCAGCACCATCCCCGCCCGCGCAGCGCCTGCCGCCCTGCTCAGGCGCGCGCATGGAACACTGCGAACCAGCCGCGCGGATCGGTCCACCAGACCGGATCGTCGAAGCCCGCAGCCGCAAGGAGTGTGGCGAAATCGGCCGGCCGGTACTTATAGGAATCCTCGGTGTGAATCCGCTCGCCGGCGCGAAAGGCGCGGCTGCCTTCCGGCCAGCGCACGGTGACGTCCCGCCCGGCCCGCAGGTGCATCTGGATGCGCGAGTTCTCGAGGTCGAAGCTGGCCGCGTGCCGCCAGTCGTCGAGCTGGAAATCGCTGCCGACGATGCGGTTCAGGTTACGCAGCACATTGCGGTTGAAGGCGGCGGTAACGCCTAGCGGGTCGTCATAGGCGGCCACCAGCGCCTGCTCGTCCTTGAGCAGGTCGACGCCGATCAGCACGCCATCCCCCCTCCCCGCGGCCGCCCGCAGACGCTGCAGCAAGGCCCGCGCCTGCTCCGGCGCGAAGTTGCCGATGCTGGATCCCGGATAGAAGAACAGCCGGCGCCCGCGCCTGACTTCCGGCGGCAGGTCGAGCGGCACGCACAAGTCGGCGCCAAGGCCGAGCATGGGAATCTGCGGATGCTGCTGCTGCAGGCAGAACAAGGTGCCGCGCAGGAACTCCACCGAAATGTCGAGTGCGACGTATTGCGCCGGCTGCAGGCTGCCGAAGAGCCGCGCCGCTTTCTGGCAATTGCCCGCGCCAAGGTCGATCAGCACGCAGCCGCTGCCGGCACGCGCGGCCATAGCGGGCGCGAACGCGGAGAAGACCGCGGCCTCCGTACGCGTGGGGTAATACTCGGGCAGATCGGTGATGGCCTCGAACAGGCGGGAGCCAAGTACATCATAGAAGAACTTGGGGCTGATGCTGGCGGCGGGGGCCAGCAGGCCGCGCGTGATCTCGCCGCGCAGGGCACCGCTGTCCTCATGGTACTGCTGGATGAAATCCAGCCGCGGTACCGGATTCGGCAGCGCGTGTCCGTTGGCGATGACCTCAGAATAGCTGGCGCGCGCGGAGTGTGCTTACCGCAATGCACAAACCCTTCCGGGCGCCGTAATCTTCACTAAGAATGACACGGAAAGCGCCATCGGTTCCGTATATCGTCCTGCCGGCGCCCAGGGAAGAGTCTCTGCCCGTCGATGGCATCGCGATATCCGACGTAAAGTGCGCCTTATCAAACATTCACAACAGCACAAAGCATGTGGCTTCGTTTATAATCCGCCTCAGCGCTTCCGCTTCGGCCTGATCCGAACGGATTCGTCCCTCAAAGGGGAGTAGCTCCGGGGCCCTGCCCTTAGCACAATCGTCATTCCGAGGCTGATCACAAATAGCCTCCGGTTGTGCTGACCGCGCCAACAACCATATGGCGGTCGAGCAAGACCTTTGCAACCTGGTTTCATGGTTTGCAAAGGCGCCCCCACAGCTCCCAACCAACATGTCTCCAGGCTAACCCGGTGTTTGCGCACGGCTTTTGGCTATCGTTGTTTCGAGGAGATTTTATGGAATGGTTTACCGATCTGTTCACGATGCAGTTCCTGACGGCACTGCTGTCCATCGTCGTCATTGACCTGGTGCTTGCCGGCGACAATGCCATCGTGATCGCGCTTGCCGCGCGCAACCTGCCGCCCCACCTGCAGAAGAAGGCCATCGTCTGGGGTACGGTCGGCGCAGTCGTGGTCCGTTCGGCCATGACGATCGGTGTGGTCTGGCTGCTCAAGATTCCTGGCCTGCTGCTGGTCGGCGGCGTGGCCCTGGTGTGGATCGCCTACAAGCTGCTGTCCGACGACGGCAATGGCGACGAACATGGCGCGGGCGCGACCACCCTGGTGGGCGCGATGAAGACCATCATCATCGCCGACGCGGTGATGGGCGTGGACAACGTGCTGGCAGTGGCAGGCGCGGCGCACGGCAGCTTCCTGCTGGTGGTGCTCGGCCTGCTGATCAGCATCCCCATCGTGGTGTGGGGCTCGAGCCTGGTGCTCAAGCTGATGTCGCGCTTCCCGTCGGTCATCTTCGTGGGCGCCGGCGTGCTGGCCTTCACGGCAGTCAAGATGATCGTCAGCGAGCCGCTGGTGAAGGAGTTCTTCAACACCAACGCCCTGGCTTACTACGGCTTGTTCGTGCTGGTCATCGGCGGCGTGCTGGGCGGTGGCTACCTGGTGCAGAAGCGCCGGGCTCCGACCACGGCGGCGCAGTAATGCACGATGGCGCCGGCACCTGAGGACGCCGGACCATGAAAGGAGGGCCGCCGCGAGGCGGCCCTTTTTGCTTTGCGATAAAATGCTAGGCCTTTAGCAATTTGCCGACCTCCGGGCAGATTGCCCCATTACGCGCACAACGCTGTCGCGTCACTTTCCCCAACACCCGCGCCGATGAAACAGTACCTCGACTTCATGCGCCATGTGCAAGAGCATGGCACCGAAAAGGCCGACCGCACCGGCACCGGCACGCGCTCGGTGTTCGGCTACCAGATGCGCTTCGACCTGCGCGAAGGCTTCCCGGTGGTGACCACCAAGAAGCTGCACATGAAGTCGATCATTCACGAACTGCTGTGGTTCCTGCAAGGCTCGACCAACATCAGGTACCTGAAGGACAACGGCGTCAGCATCTGGGACGAATGGGCAGATGAAAACGGTGAACTGGGACCTGTCTACGGCTCGCAGTGGCGCGCCTGGCCGACGCCGGACGGCCGGCACATCGACCAGATCAGCGAACTGGTGGCGCAGATCCGCAGCAACCCGGACTCCCGCCGGCTGATCGTGTCGGCCTGGAACGTGGGCGAGATTCCGCAGATGAAGCTGCCGCCCTGCCACGCCTTCTTCCAGTTCTATGTGGCCGAAGGCCGCCTGTCCTGCCAGTTGTACCAGCGCAGCGCCGATATCTTCCTGGGCGTGCCGTTCAATATCGCCAGCTACGCGCTGCTGACGCACATGATCGCCCAACAGACCGGACTGGAAGTGGGCGACTTTATCTGGACCGGCGGTGATTGCCATATCTACAGCAATCACGCCGGACAGGTGGCAACGCAACTGGCGCGCGAGCCGATGGCGCTGCCGCAACTGAAGATACTGCGCAAGCCGGACAGCCTCTTCGACTACAAGTACGAAGACTTCGAACTGGTGGGTTACGAGTCGCATCCGGCCATCAAGGCACCGGTGGCCGTATGACGCTGTTGACCCTGATCGTGGCGAAGGCCCGCAACGGCGTGATCGGCCGCGACAACACCCTGCCCTGGCGCTTGCCCGAGGACCTGGCGCACTTCAAGCGCACCACGATGGGCGCGCCCATCGTGATGGGCCGCAAGACCTGGGAATCGATCGGCCGGCCGCTGCCGGGCCGGCGCAATATCGTGGTGAGCCGCAACCGCGGCCTGCGCATCGAAGGCTGCGACGTGGCGAACTCGCTCGAGGAAGCGCAGCGGCTATGCGTCGGCGTCGAGCAGATCTTCCTGATCGGCGGTGCGCAACTGTATGCCGAGGCGCTGCCCAGCGCGGACCGGCTGGTGGTGACGGAGATCGATGCGGATGTCGAAGGCGATGCGGTGTTTCCCCCCATCGACCCGCAGCAGTGGATCACCACCGCGCGCGAATCGCATCACTCGGAAGCGAATGGCTTCGACTACGCCTTCGTTACCTACGAGCGCCCGCCGTCCGGCGAGGAATAAGACATTGCCGGCGTGAAACGCGCGGCGGCCCGGGAACCAGGCCGCCGCCGTGGCTTTAGTTGCCCGCGATCGTCATCTGCTCGATCAGGATCGAGCCGGTTTCCTTGGTGCCGCGTACCAGCGAATCGGCGCCAATCGCCACGATCTGGCGGAACATCTCCACCATATTGCCGGCAATGGTGATCTCTTCCACCGGAAACTGGATCACGCCGTTCTCGACCCAGTAGCCCGAGGCGCCGCGCGAGTAATCGCCCGTCACGTAGTTCACGCCCTGCCCCATCAGTTCCGTCACCAGCAGGCCGGTGCCGAGCTTGCGCAACATGCCGGCGAAGTCGTCGTCCGGCGCGGTCAGCGAGCTGGACAACGTCAGGTTATGCGAGCCGCCGGCATTGCCGGTGGTTTTCATGCCCAGCTTGCGGGCCGAGTAGGTGGAGAGGAAATAGCCTTCCACCACGCCGGCGCGAACCACGTCGCGCGCGTGGGTCTTCACGCCTTCTTCGTCGAAGGGGGCGCTGCCCATGGCGCCCGGCAGGTGGGGCTGTTCGTGGATGTGGATGTGCGGCGCGAACACCGCCTTGCCCAGCGTGTCGTACAGGAACGTCGACTTGCGGTACAGCGCGCCGCCGGACACGGCCTGCACGAAGGCGCCGAGCAAGCCCGCCGCCAGCGGTGCCTCAAACAGCACCGGGCAACGGCGCGTGGACAGCTTGCGCGAGTTCAGGCGGGCCAGCGAGCGTTCGGCGGCATAGCGGCCGATGTCCTCGGGCGCGGCCAGTGCGTCGGGCGCGCGCTTGGACGAGTACCAGTCGTCGCGCTGCATGCCGCTGCCGGTGCCGGCGATCGGCGCGCAGGAAATAAAGTGGCGGGAGTACGGATAACCGCCCGTGAAGCCGCGCGAGGTGGCCAGCACGAACTGCGAATGCTGGGCCGACACGCTGGCGCCGTCGCTGTTGCGAATGCGCGGCGAGACCGCGAAGGCGGCGGCTTCGGCGCGGCGCGCGATCTCGATGGCCTGTTCGGCGTCGATATTCCACGGGTGGAACAGGTCGAGATCCTGCGGGTTGCGTTCAAGCAACTCCTCTTCGGCCAGACCCGCGCAATCGTCTTCGGCGGTAAAGCGGGCAATGTTGTAGGCCGCCTCCGCCGTGGCCCGCAGCGCCGCGGGCGAGAAATCCGAGGTGCTGGCGTTGCCGCGCCGCTTGCCGATCATGACCGTGACGCCCACCACCTTGTCGCGGTTCTGCTCGATGGTTTCCACCTGGCCCTTGCGCACCGAGACCGACAGGCCGCTGCCCTCGGAAATCTCGGTTGCCGCGTCGGTGGCGCCCAGTTCGCGTGCCACCCGCAGCACATCGGCGGCCATCTCGCTAAGCTGGGCCTGGGTATAAGTGAAATGGGCGGTCTGGTCGGCGGATTGATCCATTGTGGGCGCGGTCATCAAAAGTCCAAACAAGAATCATAGCAAGATAAAATGCCACCCATGACGCGAAACTCCCGCACCTCCCCCCGGAACGCCTCCGGCTTCCCCGGCCAGTTCGCCCCCGAACCGGCCGACGACGACGACCTGCCCAAGAGCAAGTCCCAGAAAAAACGCGATATGCTCGCCCTGCAGGACCTGGGCGTGGAACTCGAAGCGCTGCCCAAGGACCGGCTGGCGCGCGTGCCCATGCCCGAAGCGCTGGCCGACGCCATCCGCGACGCGCGGCGCATCACCAACCACGAAGGAAAACGCCGCCAGATGCAGTTCGTGGGCAAGGTCATGCGCAAGCTGGACGACGACGAGGTCGAAGCCATCCAGCGCGTACTGGAAGGCTTCAAGGGCGCCAGCAAGGCCGAGACGGCCAAGCTGCACCTGGTGGAGCGCTGGCGCGAACTGTTGCTGGCGGACGACGCCGCCCTGACCAAGTTCCTGGCCGAACACCCGGCCATCGATGTGCAGGCGCTGCGCAACATCATCCGCAATGCGCGCAAAGAGCACGAGATGAACAAGCCGCCGCGCTATTTCCGCGAACTGTTCCAGGCCATCAAGAATGCGCTGGAGAGCAAGAAGGCGGCGGCATCCGACGAGCCGCAAGCCGAGCCGGACGCCGAAGAATAACCAGGACGCCAAACCCATTGGGGACAAGATGACGCAAACCACGACGCACGCGATGGTTCATCCCATTGCCCGCAACCATCCGGACGAATTGCTGGTCGGCTTTGTCTCGATCTCCGACCGCGCCTCGGCCGGCACCTACCAGGACGAAGGGATCCCGGCCCTGCGCGAGTGGTTCGGGCACGCCCTGACCTCGCCCTGGCAGGGCGTGGAACGCCTTATCCCCGACGAACAGGCAGTCATCTCCCGCACGCTGATCGAACTGGTCGACGTGGCCGGCTGCGACCTGGTGCTGACCACCGGCGGCACCGGCCCGGCGCGGCGCGACGTCACGCCCGAGGCCACGCTTGCGGTGGGCACCAAGGAAATGCCCGGCTTCGGCGAGCAGATGCGCCAAGTCAGCCTGCACTTCGTGCCCACGGCCATCCTGTCGCGGCAGGTGGCGGTGATCCGCGAAACCGCCAGCCGCGCCGCCCTGATCATCAACCTGCCGGGCCAGCCGCGCGCCATCCGCGAAACCCTGGAAGGCCTGCGCGGCGAAGACGGCAAAGCCATCGTGCAAGGCATCTTTGCCGCCGTGCCCTACTGCGTCGACCTGATCGGCGGCCCTTACATCGAGACCGACGATGCCGTGGCCAAGGCGTGGCGTCCCAAGCACGCAATTCGCACCCGGCCGGCGGCCTGAATCACCGGCGGGGCTGCCTCAGCGCAGCCCCAGATACAGCCCCAGCGGCACGAACACCACTGCGGCGACATTGCCCAGCAGCACGATCGAAGCCACCTGATCCGGCTCCTGCCGGAAATGATCGGCCACGAGAAAGTTGAGCACGGCCGGCGGCAGCGACGCGAACACAAACAGCAGCCCGCGCTGGAGCTGGGTCAGCGGCACCAGTTGCGCCAGCAGCAAGGCGCAGGCGATGCCGGTCAGCGGACAGGCCACGGCGCCGATCGCGCCCATGCCCCAGTTGCGCAGGCTCACGTCCTTCATGCGCACGCCCAGCGCGAACAGCATCAAGGGCACGGTCGCATCGCCCAGCAGCTTGATCGACTGGAACACCGGCTCAGGCAGCGCGAACCACGGCCGCGCCAGCGACAAGGCCACCCCCAGCACCGTCGCCAGCACCATCGGATTGCGCGCGATCTGCGTGACCGACGCATGCCGGTTGACGATCTTCATGCCGATGGTGAAGTGCATCAGGTTGGACGCGGCGAACAACGCCACCGCCGGCGCCAGGCCGACCGGGCCGAAGGCGAACACCGATAGCGGCAAGCCCATATTGCCGCAGTTGTTGAACATCATCGGCGGCACGAAGGTACGCGGATCCACCCGCAGCAGCCGCGCGGCCAGCCAGGCCAGCAGCCCGGAACCCAGCACCACGGCCACCGCGCAACCCAGCAGCACAAGCTGGTCGGCCAGCACGAATTCCTTGCTGACAAAGGCCGACACCACCAGCAGCGGCGCGATCACGTCGAGCGTGGCCCGGTTGATGCCCGACATGTCCGGATGCGCGCGGCGCCCGTAAAGCCAGCCCACCAGGATGATCAGGATGACCGGCGTGATAATCGAGACGATGCGCGCGAGCATGGGAGGGCGGCAGTTGGACCGAGGCGCCCCTCGGGGCGCCTCGGAAGTGACGTTGGATGGTGCGGATCAGGCGGCCGGAGCGGCCGGAGCCTCGGGCGCGGCGGGCGCTTCGCCCGCTGCCGCTGCCGCCGGCGCGGAATGGCGGATAAAGTGGGTGCGGTAGTAACGCAGCTCTTCCACCGACTCCAGGATATCGGCCAGCGCGGTGTGCAGTTGGCGCTTGACGAAACCCTTGTGGATGGCCGGCTCCCAGCGCTTGCACAGTTCCTTCAGCGTGGACACGTCGAGGTTGCGGTAGTGGAAGAACGCCTCCAGCTTGGGCATGTAGCGCGCCATGAAGCGGCGGTCCTGGCAGATCGAGTTGCCGCACATGGGCGACTTGCCGGCCGGCACCCAGCGCTTGAGGAAGGCCAGCAGCTCGGCCTCGGCCTGGGCTTCGGTCAGGGTCGAGGCCTTGACCTTGTCGATCAGGCCCGAGCGGCCATGGGTGCCCTTGTTCCAGTTGTCCATGCCGTCGAGCACGGCATCTTCCTGGTGGATCACCAGCACCGGGCCTTCGGCCAGGATATTGAGCTCGGAGTCGGTCACGACGATGGCAATCTCGATGATGCGGTCCGTGTCCGGCATCAGGCCGGTCATCTCCATGTCCAGCCAGATCAGGTTGTTTTCGCTCTTGACGGATTTGGCGCCGCTGGGCACGTGGGTA
This sequence comes from Cupriavidus sp. 05T313, assembly GCF_056396665.1. Taxonomy (NCBI): domain Bacteria; kingdom Pseudomonadati; phylum Pseudomonadota; class Betaproteobacteria; order Burkholderiales; family Burkholderiaceae; genus Cupriavidus; species Cupriavidus sp. 05T313. Next base: position 64,966 of record NZ_JBFTLX010000011.1, read on the forward strand.
TTTTGGCTGGTCATCTGGACTGCAATCGAAGGAGAGGCAAAGAAGAAGGCGCGCCCGAGTTCCCGATGACAAACACGGTCGGAGGGCGCGAACAACTTATAATTCTCGCATATCCGCTGCCGCTCCCGGTTCCAAAGCGGTCCGGCACCCGCTCCGGCGATCCGGCCGCCCCCGCGTACGCGACGGCTTTACACGACAAGGCTCTGCCCGATGTTCACGTTTCTGTTCCTAGCCGCCCTGATGCTGATGGTGCTGACCAAGCTCTGGCTGGCAGCCCGCCAGGTGCGCCATGTGGCGCAACACCGTCATGCGGTACCCAGCCGCTTTGCCGACAGCATCACGCTGTCCTCGCACCAGAAGGCGGCCGACTACACCATCGCCCGCACCCGGCTGTCGATGCTGGAAGTGCTGGCCGGCGCCGGCCTGCTGATCGTCCTGACCATGCTGGGCGGGCTGCAGTGGATCAACCAGTTCTGGCTCGGCACCTTCGGCCCGGGCTATGCCTACAGCGTGGCGCTGGTCGGCAGCGTGGCCGTGATCGGCGGGCTGGTCGACCTGCCCTTCTCGCTCTATGGCCAGTTCGGCATCGAGCAGCGCTTTGGCTTCAACCGCATGAGCTGGAAGCTCTACCTGGCCGACCTGGCCAAGATGGCCGTCGTCGGCTGCGCGCTGGGCCTGCCGCTGTTGCTTGCCGTCCTGTGGCTCATGGAACATATGGGGCAATACTGGTGGGTATGGACGTGGCTGACGTGGATCGCCTTCACGATCTTCGTGCAGATGATTGCGCCCTCGGTGATCATGCCCATGTTCAACCGCTTCGAGCCGCTCGCCAACGCCACGCTGGAAGCGCGCATCAAGCGCCTGCTGGAAAAATGCGGCTTCCGCAGCCGTGGCCTGTTTGTGATGGACGGCAGCAAGCGCAGCGCGCACGGTAACGCGTACTTCACCGGTTTCGGCGCCGCCAAGCGCATCGTCTTCTTCGACACCCTGATGGAGCGCCTGGCCGACGACGAGATCGAAGCCGTGCTCGCGCACGAGCTCGGCCACTTCAAGCGCCGCCATATCCTCAAGGGCATGCTGGTGAGCTTCGCGCTGAGCCTGGCCTTCCTGGCCGCGCTGGGCTGGCTGGCCAGCCGTACCTGGTTCTACACGGGCCTGGGCGTGCTGCCCAATCTCGGCACCACCAACCATGCGCTTGCCCTGGTGCTGTTCTTCCTGACGCTGCCTGTTTTCACCTTCCTGCTGGGGCCGCTGGCCAGCCAGACCTCGCGCCGCCACGAGTTCGAGGCCGATGCCTTCGCCGCCGGCCAGACCGATGCCGGCCACCTGGTCTCGGCACTGGTCAAGCTCTACAAGGACAACGCCTCCACCTTGACGCCCGACCCGATCTACAGCGCGTTCTACTACTCGCACCCACCAGCGGCACAGCGGATCGACCGCCTGCTGGCGCAGGCATGAGCCGCGCCGCCCGGGGAGGCCCGCAGCGCGCCGCAAGCGCTGCCAAAGCCAACGCCAATGGCGCCGCCGCCGAAGAGGCGCTGATCGTCGCCGCGCACGGCCGCCACTATGTGATCGAGCTGGACGACGGCAGCCGCCTGCACGGCTTCCCGCGCGGCAAGCGCAGCGAGTGCGCGGTGGGCGACCGCGTCACCATCGAGCGCGCCGCCTCCGACCAGTGCGTGATCACCGGCTTCAAGCCGCGCAAGAACCTGCTGCACCGCTCCGACCAGTTCAAGTCCAAGCTGCTGGCGGCCAATATCGACCAGGTGGTCATCGTGCTGGCGACCGAGCCGGGCTTCTCGGAAGACCTGCTCGGGCGTGCGCTGGTGTCGGCCGAGGCGCTCGGCATCCGGCCGCTGATCATCCTCAACAAGATCGACCTGACCGAGCGGCTGGAAGAAGCCCGCGGCCGGCTGGCGCTATACCAGGAGCTGGGCTACGAGACGCTGTTCCTGTCCGTGCACGGCTCGCCGGAAGATACGCTGGCGCAACTGCGCCCGCAACTGGCGCACCGCGCCAGCATCCTGATCGGCCAGTCGGGCATGGGCAAGTCCTCGCTGCTGAACCTGCTGATCCCCGGCGTGGAAGCGCAGACGCGGGAAATCTCGGCCAAGCTGGATTCGGGCAAGCACACCACCACCTTTACCCGCCTCTACCACCTGCCGGCCAGCGTGGATGGCGACGCAACCATGGATGGCGAAAGCAATGATCCCCAGGCCCGCCAGCGTGGCTGCCTGATCGATTCGCCGGGCTTCCAGGAATTCGGCCTGCATCACCTGAGCGAAGGCATGCTGGAGCGTGCCTTCCCGGAATTCCGTCCGCGCCTGACCGAGTGCCGCTTCTACAACTGCCATCACATCAACGAGCCCGGCTGCGGCGTGCTGGAATCGATGAAGGCGGGCGAGATCTCCGGACGGCGCCACCAGCTCTACACGCAACTGCTGCACGAATCCCGCCAGCAAAAGCCGTGGTAAGGTGATCGGGCGTGCCTGCAACGGCATGCCCGATCCCCATGAAACTACTGCTCTCGACCCCTTCCCTAGTCCATGCGGCACACTGCCAGAACTTGCTGGAAGCCGCTGGCATCCGTGCCGAAATGCGCAATACCTGGCTGGCCGGCGCGATGGGCGATATCCCGTTTCGCGAGAGCGCACCGCAGGTCTGGCTGATCGATGACGAAATGGAAACCCAGGCCTGGGCGGTATTGCGCGCGGCGGCCAATCCGGAGCCGGGGCCACGGTGGCAATGCCTGTCATGCGGGGAATGGCACGAAGCGCAGTTCAATTCGTGCTGGCAATGCGGGGCGCCGCGGCAGCCTTAGCGCGCATAAGAGTACATAGGCGCACAAAAGAGCGCACCCAACAAAACGCCCGCGGCAAGCGCGGGCGTTGGCGATAGCGGGATGGCAATCCGGCTCAGCCGACCCAGAGCGCCAGCGACAGCATCGCCAGCAGCAGCATCCACAGCACCACGGCACGCCACACCAGCCCAATCGCCGATTGCAGCGTACGCACGTTCGGCTCCATGCCGAATTCAGGCGCGGCCGGCTCAGGCTCGCTGTCGTCTTCCATGCCGGGCGCATAGTCGATGGCCGGGCCGGCCAGGCTGGTGCGCAGCACCACGGTGGAATCCTCCTCGGCCAGCGGCGCGCCCAGGCGCACGCCAAGCGCGCCGCCGCCACTGGCGAGCAGGATGCCGTTGACGGCATCGTTCCACTTGCGCGCGTGGTTGCGCCAGGCATAGACCGCATCCTCGAAATTACCGACGATGGCAAAACCGACCGCGGTCAGCCGCGAGGGGATCCAGTCCAGCAGGTAGAAGGCCCGCGCGGCAAACCGCCCCAGCGCGGGGCTGCGCTCGGTGGAAGGCAGGTTCCAGTGGCGCGCGAGGTATTCGGCGATGCGGTACAAGATGACACCACCCGGGCCGATCGGCACCAGGAACCAGAAGAACACGCCGAACACATGCCGGTGGACCGCCACGATGGCGGCTTCCAGCGTATGCCGCACGATCTCGGTGACAGGCATTTCAAGGGTTTCGAGACCGGTCCACTGGTGCAGCAGCGCGCGGGCGCGCGGCAGATCGTCGCGATTGAGCGCTTCGTGGATATCGGTGAAGAAGTGGCTGAATTGCCGGAAACCGAGGGTCAGGTAGAGCAGCAGGACGTTCCAGGCGAGCGTGAGCGCCACGCTGATGGAGGCCAGCAGGTAGTGCACCACCATGGCGGTCAGCGTCAGCGGCAGCACCACCGTGAACCAGGCCAGCGCCGTATCGCGCGGGCGCCCGGTGTCGAAGGCGTGCTCCGCCCGCTCGGCCAGCACGCGCACGATGTCGTAGATCGGATTGTTGCGGCCCAGGGCGCGGAACTGCTCGGCGATCAGCGCGAGGAGGACAGATACAAAAGTCATCTCTGGAGTGGATGTCGAAGGCCAGGGCACGCCAGGCGGCACGTGTGCCGGCCCGGTCGCTTATCTATAGCGAGACGATAGCACACGGCAAACCCGCCCAGAGAAAGCGCCGCAGCCCGCCGGCATGGCGGGCGGGCTGCGTGCTCTTCAAGCGGCGCTTCAGGGCAGGTCAAACACCAGCACTTCGGCACCATCGCCATGGGTCAGGGCCACCGCGTCTGCCCCTTCCAGCTGCGCGGCATCGCCCGCCTCCAGTGCCTTGCCGTTGACGGTGACGCGCCCGCGCGCCACATGCACGTAGGCACGCCGCTTTGGCGCCAGGGCCAGCGTGGCGGATTCATCGCCGTCGAACAGGCCGGCATACAGGCGCATGTCCTGATGGATCACCACCGAGCCCTCGGCGCCGTCCCGGCTGCCGACCAGGCGCAGACGGCCGCGCTTTTCCGCGGGCTCGAAGCGCCTTTCCTCGTAGCCGGGCTCGAGATCGGCCTTCTCCGGCAGGATCCAGATCTGGAGGAAGTGCGTGGTGTCGTGCGCGGCGTGGTTGTACTCCGAGTGGCGCACGCCGGTCCCCGCGCTCATGCGCTGCACATCGCCGGGGCGGATCACGCTGCCGTTGCCCATGCTGTCCTTGTGGGCCAGTTCGCCTTCCAGCACATAACTGATGATTTCCATGTCGCGGTGGCCGTGGGTGCCGAAACCCATGCCCGGTGCGACGCGGTCCTCATTGATGACGCGCAGCGGCCCGAACTGGACGTGCTTGGGATCGTAGTAGTCCGCGAAGGAAAAGGTGTGATAAGACTTGAGCCAGCCATGATCCGCGAAACCGCGTTCGCCCGCCTTTCTGATTTCAATCATTTTGACGGCCCTCCTTCAGGCCTTGTCGGCGCAGCAGCTGGGTTAAAACCTAGCTCTGGCCTTGCACTACGTTTCAATACTAGGCAGTTTAGGGTGGCAGGCGTATATTTGGCGGGACGATCTTAGAAGTATTCATTCAGAATTTCTGAACATGGCACTCTCTCTCGAATCCCTGGAAGTTCTCGATGCCATCGAGCGCAAAGGCAGCTTTGCCGCCGCCGCGCACGAGATGGGCAAAGTGCCTTCGGCGCTTACCTATGTGGTACGCAAGCTGGAGGAGGACCTGGACGTCCTGCTGTTCGACCGCCGCCGCCACCGCGCCGAACTCACCCCCGCCGGACGCGCCCTGCTGGACGAGGGCCGCCACCTGCTGCACGCCGCGGACGACCTGGCCCGCCGCGTCAAGCGGCTGGCCACCGGCTGGGAAGCCACGCTGACCATCGTGGTGGACGACCTGATCAACTTCCGTGCCCTGCTGCCGGTCATCCACGACTTCTACACCGAGAACACCGCCACCCGGCTGCGCTTTGCCAAGGAGGTGCTGGGCGGTGCCTGGGATGCGCTGGTCAGCAGCCGCGCCGACCTGGTGATCGGCGGCGCCTACGATGCGCCGAGCACCCAGGGTTTCCAGGTACGCCCGCTGGGCACCATGCCCTTTGTCTTCGCTGTGGCCGCGCATCATCCGCTGGCGAACGAACCGGGTCCGCTGACCACCCTGCAGATCGCCAAGCATCGCATCGTGGCGGTGGGCGATACCTCGCGCAACCTGCCGGCCCGCACCCATGGCGTGCTCGCCGGACAGGACGTGCTGGTGGTGCCCACCATGCGCGACAAGCTCGAGGCGCAGATCCGCGGGCTGGGCTGCGGCTGGCTGCCGGCGCCGATGGCGCAGCCCTTCATCGAGAGCGGCGTGCTGCTGGCGCGCGAAACCCTCGAAGTGCGCAACCCAGGCAATTTCAAGGTGGCCTGGCGCACCAGCACGCGCGGCAAGGCGCTGCAATGGTGGGCCAACAAGCTGGAAGATCCGCGCCTGGCGCAAGCCCTGCTCCAACAACAGCCGGGCCAGCCCGACTAACGCGCCGCCGCCATGTCCGCCCACCCGAGCCCGGTGCCCGGCTACCGGGGCCGTTTTGCCCCCTCCCCCACCGGCCCGCTGCATATGGGGTCGCTCGTCACCGCGCTGGCCAGCTGGCTTGACGCCCGCGCCCATCGCGGGAGCTGGCTGGTGCGCGTCGAAGACATCGACTATCCCCGCTGCGTGCGCGGCGCCGACCTGCAGATCCTGCAGGCGCTGGCCCGCCTCAGCCTGCATCCGGACGAGCCGCCGCAGTGGCAGAGCCGGCACGAGGCGCGCTATGCCGAGGCGCTACGCAAGCTGGACGCCGATCATCGGATTTATCCCTGCGGCTGTTCGCGCAAGGAAATCGCGGACTCGCTATTGCATGCGCGCGAACGGCGCCAGACCCTGGCCTATCCCGGCACCTGCCGCGATGGCCTGCATGGCAAGCTGCCGCGCGCCTGGCGGGTGCGGGTGCCGGACGGCGATGCCGCGCTGATCTGCTTCGACGATCGCTGGCAAGGCCGACAATGCCAGAACCTGGCGACCGAGCTTGGCGACTTCGTGCTGCGCCGCGCCGACGGCTTGTGGGCCTACCAGCTGGCCGTGGTGGTCGACGATGGCCATCAGGGCATCACGCATATCGTGCGCGGCGCCGACCTGCTCGATTCCACGCCGCGGCAGATCCACCTGCAGCATCTGCTGGGGCTGCCGACACCGTCGTACCTGCACGTGCCGGTGGTGACCAACGCGCTCGGCGAGAAACTCAGCAAGCAAAGCGGCGCGCAGGCCATCGACGAGCTCGATCCGCTGGCGGCGCTGCGCACGGCCGGCGCGCACCTGGGGCTGGCGAGCCACGCGCAATCGGTGGACAGCTGGCTGAGCGATGCCACGGCGGGCTGGGCCGCGCTGCCGCGGAACCTGGCGGCGGGTACCGTGCAGGAATACAAGACTGGCGTTTGACCCTGCCCCTGCGTAAAGGTAAAGGCCAGCTGTATGCCTTCCAGCGCCTTGAATCCGGCGGAGCTTCGCGCAACCGCACACCGTGCAAGCCTGACGTCCAGCCAACAAAAAAGCGCCCTCGGGCGCTTTTTTGTTGGCTGCGGCAAAACGCTTCGCGCCGGCCGGCTCAGGACTTGCGCGGCACGCCGCCAAGCAGCGCCGCCAGTTGCCGCTTGGGCGCCGGACGGCCACGGCCAAAGGCGGCGGCGTTGCTATCCGTCACGTCGGGCTGGGCGGCAATCGCGCTGCTGCTCGGCTCGTAAGGACGCGAGAAGAAAGAGTCGTCGGACGGACGGAACGCGTTGCGCGAGCTGGCCGGATCGTTCCGGCGCGGACGCGGTTCCTCGCTCTCGCCATTGCCGCGCGGGCGGCGCACGTCGCTGCTGCGTGCGCGGCGGCGGTCGCCTTCCTCGGCACGGGCGCTGGCACCGGTGGGATCGAAACCCTCCAGCGGCGTGCGCGGGATGCTGCGCTTGAGCAGCTTCTCGATATCGACCAACAGGCGCTCGTCGCCCGGCACGTAAATCGACAGCGCGTCGCCGCTCGCGCCGGCACGGCCGGTACGGCCGATACGGTGAACGTAGTCTTCAGCGCTGTACGGCAGGTCGAAGTTGATCACGCACGGCATGTCGGGAATATCGAGGCCGCGCGCCGCCACGTCGGTGGCGACCAGGGCATCGATACTGCCTTGCTTGAAGCCATCGAGCGTCTGCATGCGCTCGGTCTGGGTCTTGTCGCCATGGATGGCGGCGGCGTTGATGCCCTCGCGCTCCAGGTGGCGCGCCAGGCGCGAGCAGCCGATCTTGCTGTTGACGAAGACGATGCACTGGCGCGACAGGCCTTCGGCGGCGCGCTTCTTCAGCAGATGCACCACGGCGGCCTGCTTGTGGCCGTCTTCGACCTGGAACACGGTCTGGCGCACGTTCTCGTTGGCCGAGTTGCTGCGCGCCACTTCGATGGTGACCGGCTCGCGCAGGTAGCTGGCGGCCAGCCGCTTGATTTCGTTCGAGAAGGTGGCCGAGAACAGCAGCGTCTGGCGCTGTGCCGGCAGCAGGTTGATGATGCGCTGCAGGTCGGGCAGGAAGCCCATGTCGAGCATGCGGTCGGCCTCGTCCAGCACCAGCATCTGCACTTGCGACAGGTTCACCGATTTCTGCTGCACGTGATCGAGCAGCCGGCCCGGGGTGGCCACCAGGATTTCCACGCCGCGGCGCAAGGCATCGGTTTGCGGGTTCATGTCGACCCCGCCGAACACCACCGTGCTGCGCAGATCGGTGAAGCGCGCGTAGCGGGCCACGTTGTCGTAGACCTGGTCGGCCAGTTCGCGCGTGGGGGTCAGCATCAGGGCACGCACCGGGTGGCGCGCCGGCGAGGCGCTGGCATTGGCCATCGGCAGCAGCCGCTGGATGATCGGCAGCGCGAAGCCGGCGGTCTTGCCGGTGCCGGTTTGCGCCGCGCCCATCACGTCCTTGCCGAGCAAGACCACGGGGATCGCCTGCTCCTGGATGGGCGTGGGCTTGGTGTAGCCCTGCTCGGACAATGCGCGCTGGATGCGGGCGTCCAGGCCGAAGCTGTCGAAGGTGATCTCGGGGGTGGTCTGGTCGGTGGTCGTAGTCGTCATGGTTTCCGTGTCTTGCAGGAGGCGAACCCGGCGCCAACGGACACGCGTCTTGAACCGAGCGGGGGAGATCTGCGCATGGATTTAAGGCCCGGCCGCATGGTGCGCGCCCTGCTGGCGCGACCGCCGCGAACCGTCGTCTGTCCTTGCCTCTGCAGGGCGATTCCGCCGCGAGATCAATAGCTCATGTAAATCAAAGACTTAGATTGTAGCATTTGCAGCCCTGATAAGGGTAGTGCGAGTGTGGCGGCTACGCCAGTTTCGGCCGGGCGGATTTCAATTTCGTGTCACGCGGGCACGGCACCATGGCTATGCGGGGGGGGGGGGCAAACCCGGCCTTTGCAAGGCTGGTTTGCCCAAGAGTCGCACCGGGCCTGGCTTTGCGGCGTGGCGGCGAGCGATTCGCCGCCGCTCGCGCTTGAGGTCCTGCCTGCCGCCGCCGCTCGCCACGCTGGACCGGTGAAATGTCATTTTTTGTTTACAAACGTATACAAAGAGTGGCGAGTGACCTATGCTTGGTTCCAGTGATCCGAACCAGGCAGAACCAGATGCAAACCGTCTCCGTCCGCATTCCCGAAGAAGACCTCGCCTGGCTGGCCGGCATCGAGTTGCCGGGCGCCAGCAGTCCCAGCGACAAGATCCGTGCCCTGCTGGCCGACGCGCGCCGGCGCGCGGACGGCTCGTCCGACTACATCGGCTGCGTCGCGCTCCTGCGCGAACAGCTGCGTCCCCTGCTCGACGCCACCCAAACCCTGGAGCATGAGCACCAGCAGCACTCGGAAATCGTCCCGATGCTGGCCATGCAATTGCCCGAACTGATGGCCAGCCTGATCGCGGGCGTGCCGTCCGGCGACCGGGCACCGGCGCAGGCAAGGGAGCTGGAGGCTCGCCTCACTGCCCGCGCCATGCGCATGCTGCTCGGCCTGTTGCGCCTCGCGGTGACCCAGCGCACCCCGGCCTATGATCCCGCCGTACTGGACGCTTACGTACCGGAAGTGTTAGAACTGGCAAAACTGATACATAGCGCACGGCAGCCTGACTGAACGCGTTTCTTGTTGCGCCGCCTTTGCTGCGCGGCGTCTTAACGTTGCACCGAGGAATCACATCATGACGACAGAAGGCCTGGGTAACCGCGTGAAACGACTGCTGACCGCCAATGTGCACGCGTTGGTCAGCTCGCTGGAAAGCCGTACGCCGCAAGCTGTGCTGGAGCAGTACCTGCGCGAGTTCGACGAGGTGATCGCGCAGGCGCGGGTCGGGCTCGGCCAGCACGAGGCGGCCAAGCACCAGGCCGCCAAGGCCATCGCGCGGCTCAACAACGAGATCGAGCGGCTCGACGAGCAGGTGACGATTGCGCTCAACCACGGCGACGACGACGCGGCGCGCGCGGGGACCGAGCGCCAGATCGACCTGGAGGACCAGCTCGGCACGCTCAACGCCAGTTTGCAGGAAGCGGTGGAAAAGTCCGTGGCGACCGAGACCGACCTGCTGGGCCTGCGCGCCAAGCGCGCCGAGATGGAACAGGCGCTGGCCGGGATGGTGGCCGCGCGCGCCGTGGCCGAACGCGCTGGCGGCAGCGGCAGCGCGCCTGCCGGGGCCGGCGCGGGTGTCCGCGCCGAGCAGCTCGAACAAGGTTTCAACCGCGCCATGACCGCCGCCACGGGCGTCGCCGGCCTCGGCGTCGGCAGTTCAGGCGCCGACGCCACCCTGCTGAAGCGGCTGGAAACGCTGCACAAGGAACAGCGCATCAACGAACGGCTTGAGCGCCTGAAGGCCGGGCGCGACGGTACCCGCTCCTGAGCACCGGACAACAAACGCCGATCCCGACCGATTCAGCACAAAAAGAACCCAAATGAATCAGCTGTTATTGCCGGGCAATGCCCCGTTCGTGGTGGCGATTGGCCTGATGGTATTGATCGGCGTGCTGGAGGCGCTGGCCCTGCTGCTGGGCCTCGGCCTGTCGCAGCAGGCCGACAGCTTCCTCGTCACGCATTTCGCCATCGACCACAGCGACGCCAGCGCGGCCGATGCGGGCGCGATCGGCCAGTTCCTCGGCTGGCTGCATGTGGGACGCGTGCCGCTGCTGATGCTGGTGGTCCTGTTCCTGATGGGCTTCGCCATCGTCGGCCTGGTCCTGCAATGGGTGCTGGCCGCGGCGGCCGGCCATCTGCTGCCGGTGCCGGTGGCGGTCGTGCTGGCCACGCTGGGCGCCCTGCCCTTCGTCCGCATGACCGGTGGCCTGGTGGGGCAGTACTTCCCGCAGGACGAGTCGTCCGCCGTTTCCGAGCTCGACTTCGTCGGGCGTGTGGCGCAGGTCACCGTCGGCGAGGCTTCCAGCGGCAATCCGGCGGAAGCGCGCCTGGTGGACGAGTATGGCCAGCCGCATTACATCCGGGTCGAACCGGATGTGCCGGGCCAGCGCTTTCCACGCGGTGAAACCGTACTGATCGTCGCGCGCGCATCGGGCACCTTGTATCGCGCCATCGTCAACCCGCGGCCCGACCTGCTGTAGCGGCACCGCGGGTGCGGCCAGCCAGCCGTCTTTGTCTTTCCACGGTCTCTTCCAAGTTTTCAAGGAGCGTCTGAATCAATATGGATTCCATCATCTTCTGGGGTGTCGTCGGCCTGGCCGGCGTAATCGGCCTGTGCATCATCGGCCTGATCTTCTCGCGCCTGTACACGCGCGCCTCCGCCGAACGCGCCTTCGTGCGTACCGGCCTGGGCGGGCAAAAGGTGATCATGAGCGGCGGCGCCATCGTGCTGCCGGTGTTCCATGAAATCATCCCGATCAATATGAACACCCTCAAGCTGGAGGTCAGCCGCGCCTCGCGCGACAGCCTGATCACCAAGGACCGCATGCGGGTCGACGTGGTGGTGGCCTTCTTTGTGCGCGTCAAACCCACCGTGGAGGGCGTCTCCACCGCCGCCCAGACGCTGGGCCAGCGTACGCTGGCGCCGGAGAGCCTGCGCGCGCTGGTGGACGACAAGTTCGTTGATGCGCTGCGCTCCACCGCGGCGCAGATGAGCATGCAGGACCTGCAGGACGCGCGCGAGCAGTTCGTGCAGGGGGTGCAGAACACCGTCGCCGAAGACCTGACCAAGAACGGACTGGAGCTGGAGAGCGTGTCGCTGACCAACTTCAACCAGACCTCGAAGGAGTTCTTCGACCCCAACAACGCTTTCGACGCGGAGGGCCTGACCAAGCTCACGCAGGAAACCGAGCGCCGCCGCAAGGAGCGCAACGAAGTCGAGCAGGACACCGAAGTCTCGGTGCGCGAGAAGAACCGCGATGCGCTGGCCAAAAAGCTGGAGATCGAGCAGCAGGAATCGTTCATGAAGCTCGAACAGGAACAGCAGGTGAAAACCCGCACCGCCGAGCAGAACGCGCGCATCGCCTCCTACGAAGCGGAGCGCCGCCAGGAAGCCGAGCAAAGCCGCATCACCGCCGAGCGCCAGGTGCAGGAGTCCGAGATCCAGCGCGAGCAGGCCGTGCGCACGCGCAAGGTTGAGGCCGAGCGCGATGTGCGGGTCAAGGAGATCGAACAGCAGCGCGTTACCCAGATGGCGGCCATCGAGCAGGCCAAGGTAACGGAGATCGCCGAGCAGGAAAAGGCCATCGTGATCGCCGCCAAATCGGAAGCGCAATCGCAGGCGCAGGGCCGCGCCAACGAGGCGCTGGCTGAAGCGGTCAAGGCCGAGCAGATGGTGGAGACCACGCGGCGTACCGCCGAAGCCGACCGGGCCAAGCAGGTGGCCCTGATCGAAGCCGCGCAGGAGGCCGAAACCCAGGCCGTGCACGTCACCACGCAGGCGCGCGCCGAGCGCGAGGCGGCGCAGATGCAGGCCACCGCCATCGTCGAACTGGCCGAGGCGGCGCGCAAGAAGGGGCTGGCCGAAGCCGAGGCACAGCGCGCGCTCAACGACGCCATCAACGCGCTGTCGTCGGACCAGACCAGCCTGAAGTTCAAGCTGGCGCTGCTGCAGGCGCTGCCGGGCGTGATCCAGCAGACCGTGGAGCCGATGAAGGCGATCGACGGCATCAAGATCATCCAAGTCGACGGCCTCAACCGCGGCGGCGCCGTGGCGGGCACCGGCGACGCAGGCAATGGGAATGGAAATGGCAACGGCAATCTCGCCGAGCAGGCGATGTCCGCCGCGCTGTCCTACCGTGCGCATGCGCCGCTGATCGATTCGCTGCTGAAGGAGGTGGGCCTGACCGGCGGCTCGCTGCAGGGACTGGTCCCCGGCCTCGCGGCAGCCGCGGCGCACCAGGAGGATGCACAGGTATTGCCGCTGACGCACGCCAGCCACGCCGCCGGCGGGCCAAGGATCGAACCGGGCAACGCCGCCAGCAACTGACGGCTGGCCGGCTACGCCGCTGAAAACGGGCCGCATGCATTGACCGCATGCGGCCCGCTTTTTTTTGCCTTCTTGCTCAGTCCAGCTTCGCGCCCGACTCCGCCACCAGCGTCTTCCACACCGGCCACTCGCGCGCAAAGATGGCCTGCGACTGGGCAGGCGTGCTGCCCACCGGACGCAATCCAAGCGCGGAGAAGCGCGCCTGCATGTCCGGCGTCTGGATCAGCGCCCGCACCTCTTCATCCAGTCGCGCCACCACCGGCGCGGGCGTGCCGACCGGCGCCAGCAAGCCGATCCAGCCCAGCACCTTGAAGGCGTTGTCGTCCATGCCGGCTTCCGCGAAGGTCGGCAGGTCCGGCAGCACCTGGCTGCGCTGCGTACCGGTCACCGCGATCGCCTTGAGCTTGCCGCTCTGGATGTAAGGCTTGGCCGACAGCACGCTGGCCACGGCCCACTGCACCTGGCCACCCAGCAAGTCCTGCAGCATGGGCGCTTCGCCCTTGTACGGCACGTGCACCATCTCCCCGTGCGTGACCTTGCTGAAGTAGGCGCCAGCCAGGTGCGGATAGGAGCCCACGCCCCAGGACGCGTAGCTGACCTTGCCCTTGTGGGCGCGGCCGTAATCAGCCAGTTCCTTGACCGACCTGACCGGCAGCGACGGTGTGGTGACCAGCACCAGCGGCGCATCGGCGATCACATTGACCAGGGTCAGGTCCTTGCGCGGGTCGTAGGGCAGCCTGTTGTAGAGGAACTGGTTGGTCAGCACCGATTGCGTGATCGTGACCAGGAGCGTGTAGCCGTCCGGCGCCGCCTTGGCCACCGCATCGGTGCCGATGATGCCGGAGGCACCGGCCTTGTTATCCACAATGATGGGCTGGCCGAGCTTCTTGCTCAGTTTTTCGCCTAACGCACGCGCCACGATGTCGCTGCCGCCGCCGGCCGCGTACGGCACCACCACGCGCAGCGGCTTGACCGGATAGGCGTCCGCCATCGCATGGGAGGTCATGAGGGACGTGCCGCCAAGGGCCAGCGCGAGAAAAGCGCGTCGAATCATCTGTGTCTCCTGAAATCTTCTTTTAATGGTGAGGGACATGCTTACCGACTTGAGAAAATACGTCCAATGCAATATTTTTCAGTTTTCCATGCATTAAAAGCAAAATCATGGGCCTGCGCCGCCTGCATCATTTCGTCACGCTGATCGAACAAGGCAGCTTTGCGCGTGCCGCCACCGTGCTGCACCTGTCGCAACCGGCGCTGTCGCGCAGCATCCAGGGCCTGGAAGCGGAGTTCGGCAGCCAGTTGCTGGACCGCAGCTACGGCAAGGCGCGGCCCACGGCTTCCGGCAGCATCGTGCTGGAGCGCGCGCGCCGCATGCTGCGCGAGGGCCGGGAACTGCGGCGGGATCTCGATCTGCTGCGCGATGTGGAGATGGGTGAAGTTAGCGTGGGATTCGGGCCGTTTGCCGCGGCCTTCCTGATGGAGCCGGTGCTGACGGCGCTGCTGGCACGCTATCCAAAGCTGCGCATCGATATCGAGATCGCGGACACGCCCTCGATGGCGCAGAAGCTCAAAGCCGAGCAACTGGACTTCTTCGTCGGTGAAAGCCAGAGCCTGAAAGAGCAGCCCCAGTTGCGCATCGAGCGGCTGCGCGCGCTCGAAACCAGCTTCTTTGTGCGCAGGGACCATGCGCTGGCAGCGTGCGGCGCGATCGCGCTGACCGAGCTGCTGGCGTTTCCCGTGGCGGGGCCACGCATCCCGGCGCGGGTGGCGGAGTTCTTCCGCGGCCGCATCCACGCCGAAGCCGGCGAAGACGCGCGCGAACTGCTCACCGTGACCTGCGACGACATGCACACGCTGCGCACGCTGATCCTCAACACCGATGCGGTCGGCCTGGTACCGCGGGCCATGATGAGCGCCGAGGAGGCAAGCGGCACGCTGGTGCCGCTGCAGGTGACGCCCGCCATCGATCTCAAGGCCGCCTATGGCCTGGTCTCGCTGGCCGGGCGTTCGCTCTCGCCAGCGGCGCAGGCGCTGGTTGCGCTCGTGCACCAGATACTGCCCGGCCATCCGGCCCTGGATGACGAGCCGCGCGCGGACAAACCCGTGCCGTCCCGGCCTTCGGCGCAGTGAAAAGAAAAAGGCCGGACAACCCCCGCGTGCCCGGCCTTTCCTTCCCTACCGACCCGATCCGGCCGGCGGCTGCAGGAGACTAACCTCAGTCGCCTCAGTCACCCCTGATGCCGTTGTCCTGGATCACCTTGCCCCACTTCTTGTAGTCGTTACGGATGCGCGCCGCCAGTTGCTCGGGCGGCTGGTAGGCCGCGACCGTGCCCGCGCCCAGCAGCTTTTCCTGCACCACCGGATCAGCCAGCGCGGCCTTCAGTTCGGCCGACAGCCTGGCAATCACATCCTTGGGCGTGCCGGCCGGGGCCAGCAGGCCGCCCCAGGCGGTTGCCTCGAAGCCGGGGAAGCCCTGCTCCGCCACCGTCTTCACATCGGGCGTGAAGCTAACGCGCCTGGCCGAGCCCACGGCGATGGGCCGCAGCTTGCCGGCCTTGATGTGCGGCAGCGCCGCGATCATGTCGGAGAACATCATCGGCACCTGGCCCGCCAGCAGATCGGAGATCGCCGGCGCGCTGCCTTTGTACGGCACGTGCTGCACGTCGAAATGCCCGGTGCTCTTGAGCAGTTCGGTGGACAGGTGGCCAAAGCTGCCATTGCCGGCGCTGGTGTAGTTGAGCGCGCCGGGCTTGGCCTTGGCGCGGGCGATGTATTGCTGCAGGTCGGTCACTTCGGGCATGGCCTGCGGGTTGACCACCATGACGATGGGCAGGTCGTAGGCGGAACCGATCGGCGTGAAATCCTTGAAGATGTCGTAGCCCTTGCGGCTGATCAGGTGCGGAGCCAGCAGCGTGGGCGTGGCCAGCACCATCAGCGTGTAGCCATCCGGCGCGCTCTTGGCGACGGCTTCCGCGCCGATCGTGCCGGAAGCGCCCGGGCGGTTGTCCACCAGCACCGTCTGCTTGAGCGATTCGCCCATCTTCTGGCCGATGATGCGCGCGGCGGTATCGGTCGGGCCGCCCGGCGGGAACGGCACCACCAGGCGGATCGGTTTGGACGGATAGGCTTGCGCGAAGGCCTGCGGCGCGCACAGCGGCAGCGAAACGCCCAGGATGGCCGCGCCCAGGCGGCGCGAGAAAATACGACGGCTTGTCTTCTGCATGATGTGTATGAAACGTAATCCAGCAATGACGCGTGCCGGCTTCACAGCCTGCGCGCGCGTCGGCGATCCGGCAAAACCAACGGGAAAGACAGGACAAAGCTTCGATGGCCTCCTCCATGACCGGTCATGGCCGGCCGTTAGTTATCGGGCAGCTACCCAGCGGCCTCAGAGCCTCAGCGGACCGGCGCGGAACAGCCGCGCATCCATGGTGCGCAGGTCGGGCGCCACGGCGACCGCGGTGGCGCACTGGTCCAGCACATCGCGCTGCAGGTCGATGCCCGGCGCGATCTCGATCAGGGTCAGGTGCTCCGCGCCGATGGCGTCGGGGCGCATCTCAAAGACAGCGCGCTCGGTGATGTAGAGCACGGGGATGCCGAGCGAGGCCACATAAGGGCCGTTGAAGCTCAGGTGCGAGACCTGCGGCACGATCTTCTTCACGCGGCCTTCGCGCACGATGCGCAAGGCGCCGTCTTCGGCGCGGACTTCCAGGCCGCCGGCGGTGAGCGTGCCGACGAAGACCACTGCCTTGGCGCTCTGCGTGATGTTGATAAAGCCGCCGACCCCGGCGATCAGAGCTTCGCTGCCTTCGCCGAACTTGCTGACGTTGACGTTGCCATGCCCGTCCAGCTCGGCCAGCCCGAGGATGGCCAGGTCGATGCCGCCGCCCTCGTAGAAATCAAACTGCGCAGGCTGGTCGACCACCGCCTCCGGATAGGCAGAGGCGCCGAAACTGAGGCCGTCCGCCGGCGTGCCGCCGATCGGGCCGGCTTCCACCGTGAGCGTGAAGCCGTCGACGCCGGCCTCCACCGCCAGCATGCCGACCGCTGCCGGCATGCCGACGCCGAGGTTGACCACGCGCGGCTGCCGGCGCGCCAGTTCCAGCACCGCGCGCCGCTGCACGATGGTGCGGGCGTCGAGCACGGTTGGCGCCGCCGGCGCGGGCGCGCTGGCGGCGCTTGCCGCCTCGCCTTGCCACGGTGTGACGTAAGCCGGATTGAACGACTCCGCGAACGTCATCTGGTGATGCGCCGGCTCCTCACTCACCACCACGTAATCGACCAGGATGCCGGGCACATGAATGGCCTGCAGGTTGTCGTGGTGATCCACCAGCGATTCCACCTGCGCGATCACGATGCCGCCGGAGTTGTGGGCGGCCTGCGCCAGCGCCAGCAGTTCGTGGTGGAAGGCCTCGCGGTGCGTGCTCAGGTTGCCGCGGGTGTCGGCGGCGGTGCAGCGGATCAGCGCGCAGTGGATCGGGAAGCTCGGATAGAACAGGTATTCGTCGCCGCGGAAATCGATCGCCTCGACCCAGTTCGCGCGTCCTTCGGCAATCGCCTGCTGTGCGCTGCGGTTGACGGCGCCGCCATGGTAGCGGCTGTCCCGCGCCGTACGCGGATCGACGAAGGTGTGCAGGCCGATCTTGGTCATCACGCCGGGCTTGCCGCCGGCGATGGCGCGGTACAGGTGCGTCAGCACGCCCTGCGGCAGGTTGTAGCCTTCGCACTCCTCGGCCATCGCAAGCGCCGCCAGCCGCGTGGCGGAGCGCCAGTGGCCACCGACGATGCGGCCGGTCATGCCGGCATTGCCGAAGTGGTTCACCCCGCGCGCGCCGCGATCGCCCTGCCCCGCCGAATACACCAGCGTCAGGTCGCGCGGCAAGCCGGCTTCCAGGAAACGCCGCTCCAGCGCGTCCGTCACCGCTTCGGCATGGCCGGCGCCCACGAAGCCGGCACTGGCCACGGTCCACTGGGATTGCACGAGCGCAGCAGCCTGCTGCGCGCTGATCACCTTCATGGCTGTCTCCATCGTGTTCTTCTTGCCGGTCGTCTCTCGTTGTGAGTCGGACCGCGTTTTGCGAACATTTGTTCGCAAAACGCATATCATACGGAGTCATGCCGGCTTCGCGCAAGTGCGCTTAGCGCACTAAAATCCCGCTATTTCGCTCTCGCCATTCCATGATCAGCCCCGACAACCCCCACGCAAGCCCGCAAAAAAAGGAAGAGCTGCTCGATTCGCTGACCAACGGCCTGGCGCTGCTCCGGCTGTTCGCCTCCTGCACGGGCAGCCTCACCATGCAGGAAGTGGCGGAGCAACTCGACGTCACCCGGGCAGCCGCGCGGCGCCTGTTGCTGACGCTGCAGCACAACGGATACGTGGCGCAGGACGGCCGCGACTTTTCCATCACGCCGCGCGTGATGGACCTGGGCTTTGCCTACTTTGCCTCGATGGACCTGCCGCGGCTGGCCGGGCCCTACCTGAAGGCGCTCGCGGTGGAAGCCGGGGAGACGTGTTCGCTGGGCGTGCTCGACGGCGAATCGGTGACGCTGGTGGCCCGCGAGGAGCCGCAGCAGATGCTGCGCGTCGACATGGGAGTTGGCCGCCGCATGCCGGCATACGCGCACTCGCTCGGCCGCGTGCTGCTGGCGGGGCTGGACGACGCGGCGCTCGATGTCTATCTCGCGACGGCGCAATTGCGCAAGCTCACGCCGTTCACGGTCAGTTCGCGCACGGCGCTGGCGCGCACGCTCAGGCAGGTACGCAGCGATGGCTACTGCACGCTGGTCAGCGAACTGGTGGACGGCTACGCGGGCATCTCGGTGCCGCTGCGCGCGGCCTCCGGCAAAGTGGTGGCCGGGCTGGGCTTCAGCATGGTGCTGGGCAGCCGCGACGCGGCGCACCTGCTACGCCACCACCTGCCGCCCCTCAGGCGCGCCGCGGAGGAAATCGAAGCACTGCTGCGCACGCGCTGAATAGCGCCGGCGGGCCGCCGGACTGGCGCGTAAGCCACATTGACCACGCTTTGCCCGAGCCTGAGGCGAGACAGGCGCGCACGGCCTAGAATGGAAAGCGGGCCAGTTCATTGCCACAGGAGCGCGCCATGATTGCCTCGATCGTGCTGACTTTAGCCGTCCTGCTGCTCTATGTGTTTGCCGTAAGGGCAGTTTTCTTCCGCAAGTCGGTGGTCTACCCCACGCACACCCACCCCCTCCAGTACTGGTGGCACCGGCTCACGCACCGCCGGGGCTGACCGCCGCGAAGCCATTGCCTGCCGCCGGCCCGCCGGGCCGGCACGGACCGTGTTTGACCGTACCACCCGCATGACTATCAGATCGATCGACTGGGCGCGCGACGGCGCCGGCATCCTGAATCTCGACACCAGCTACCGGACCGATCGCATCTACGCGGTAAGAAGCGGCCCGCTCGGCATCTGGCTGGTGGAACAAATCCTGGGGCAGCCCGTACTCAACCACTATGACGCGTCGGGCTTCGAGCAGGATTGCGCGCGGGCGGATCACGCGCTCGTCTTCGAAAGCGCCAACGGCGCCATCTGCGGCTTTGCCACCGTCAGGCTCGAGCGATGGAACCGGTCGGCCATGCTGAGCGCGATCTTCGTCGCCCCGTCATTCCGCGGTACCGGCATCGGCCGCGTGCTGCTCGGGGAAATCAACCGCCTGCTGCAAGCTACGCCAGCCCGCTGCCTGCGCGCGGAAACGCAGAATACGAACTATCCCGCCATCGGCTTTTACCGCGCGCTGGGATTCTCGCTGTGCGGGCTGGACTGGGATCTGTACGACCCTGACACCGCAGGCACGGAGACGGCGCTGATCTTCACCCGGCCCGTGGTGCGGAAGAACGCTGGCTAGGCACCGTGCCGCGGCGCATGGCGAAAGCCGATCCAGGCATGCAAGACACCAGCATGCGCGAACGAAGCGATGCCGAATGCGAGGGCAATACCTATGCTCCACAGCGCGGCCTCGATCCCGGGCGCGGAGGCATCGGCCGTGGCCACCACCGGCGCCACCATTTCCGGCAGCGCGCCCGTGCTCCAGCCCAGGATCAGGAGCATGGCGCAGCCGGCCGACATGCCCGAAGACAAGTACCGCACGGCCAGCATCCCGCGCCGCGCGAAGGCGGCCCGCCGATGCAGCTGGTTGATCCGCAGGATCGCCACGGCATTGGCGAGCGCCACGATGACCATCAGCGACGGCCAGAAGACCGGATGATCGCTGCGGGCGTCGCGCATCAGCAGGACGCCGATGGTGAGGAACGTCGGCGCGGCCAGGGTCGCCATGCAGCAGGACAAGGCTTGCCACGCCCACCACGGCCTGCGCCAGAGCAGGCCGGGCGATAGCTCGCGGCCGGCGGCAGCGCTACGCGCGAGTCGCTCCATCCCTGTATCCCCGCCCATATCGAGGCCCACCCGCGCACCGCATCCGGATGGGCCCCGCCCCGCGTCAACGCCGGAGATTGCGGCGCTCCGTGGCGGTCAGCTGGCTGAGCTGCGCTTCGCTCAGCTCCATCTGGCCCAGCACCTGCACCACCCCGTTGGGGTCGTAGCTGGCCGGCGCTGCCCTGGCCCCTTCCCTGGCCTTGGGCGTGGCATCGTCCCCATCCGTCCCAAAGCCGAGCACGCGCACGGTGAAGATCGACGGCAATCCCTGGCGCGCCGCGGTGCGCTCGCGCTGCATCGCGTCCTGCGCGGCGCTCACCGCCTGCGATGCTACCGCGCTGGCGTTGCTCAGCGCGCCGACGTTCACCGCGGCCAGCACGGGAATGCCGGTCGCCTTGCCCTGCACCTGGATGTTCTCCGCATTGACCACCCGCAGCGCGGCCAGGTTGACGTTGCCGGACACGCGGATGCCCGCTTCGCCGGCATCGATGGTGCCCAGCGGCGCGATCAGGTCGATGTCGCCCTGCGGCACCTCGGGGATGGGATTGAGCGTGGCAATGCCCGCGCCGGTGTTCGGCGTGGTCGGCGACAGGCTGACCAGGCCGATGCCGTCGTACACACGCCGCTGCGGCGTGTAGACCACGGTGGACTTGGAACCGCGCCCGGCGTTGATATCGCCCTGCGCCGACCACGCCAGGATGTTGCCGCCGAAGGTGGTGAAAATGCGGCTCTGCCCCAGCAGGATGCTGCCATTGGCGTAGATCTGGATCTCGCCCGCCCCCTGCGTCAGCACGCCCGAGCCTTCGCCGGGGACGAAACCGCCATCCACGCCGACCAGCGTGCGGCCACCCGGCGTCATGATGTTGATGTCGCCGCCGAAATCGGTGTGGATGCCGGCGTCCAGCAGGTCGTACACGCCGATGGTGGCGGGCCTGCCGGCTGCGTTGTGCTCGTCGCGCCGCAGGTAGGTGACGCCCTTCAGCGGCCGCTTGGTCGCGGGGGCATAGGTCGGGTCGGCGTAGTAGTTGGCGCTGCTGAACATGGTCAGGTCGCCCTGGTAGGCGAGCGCGTTGCCTTGCGCGTCATGCGTCGGGAACAGCGTGGCGATGGCTTCGCGGCCGCGCAGGTAGCTGCCTTCGCGCGGGCCGCCCGCCTGGTTGTATTCGCGGCCGGATGCCTTGAGCTCGGCGTAGTACACATTGCGCAGGTAGGCGCGCTGCTGTTCCGGCGGCAGCGCGGCGAAGAACTGACGCGCGTCCATGCTCGCCGCGTCGAAATGCAGCCCCAGGCCGTTGTGGCCGCCGAAACGGTCGCGCAGCCAGTTAACCAGGTGTAGCTGACCGGCCAGCCCGTACTCGCGCTGCAGGTCGCGCCTGGCGGCGGGCTCGCCGCTGGCTGCCGCTTGCTGGCGCGCGCGGTCGAGTTCCGCCTGCTTGGCTTGCAGCCAGGCTGGCGCGCCTGCCTCGTCGCCGGCGTAGCCGAACTGCGCGCGCAGCCAGTCAATCAGCTTCAGTTCACCGCTGTAGATAGTCACCGCCTTGCCCGGCTGACCAGCGAACGCCCGGCCCGGATCGGCCAGGTTGGCCGGGTCCAGGTAGCGCGCGGCGAAGGCGTTGAAGTCCGGCCCGTTGCGCCCCACGCCCGCGGCCACCGCGATGCCGGCACCGCTGCTGCGGTCGCCCGGCGTCACGTTGCCTGCGACCGGCCCGATGCTCTTGAGCTCGGCCCGGTCCGCCATGTACAGGTCGCGCCCGGCGCTGACTTCCAGCAAGCCGGGCCCGGCCACGTAGAAGCTGCTGTAGCGGATGTCGCGGCCGGCGGAGACCACCGATACATCGTCCGCGTTGTCATGCACGATCAGGTTGCCGCGCGCGCTGCCGCCTAAGACCGCAGTGGGTTTTTCAGCGAACGTGCCGTCTCCGCGGCGGGCCGGCATGTACCATCCGCGTGCCCCCTCCGGCGCCAGTTCGTACTCGCCCAGCGAGGTCCCGGCATTGACGAGATCGCGTCCCGCGTGGATCGCCACCGGCCCCCCGCCTTCATACCAGGTGCTGTACGGGCCTGGTGCGCCAAGGTTGTTTCCGCGATAGACGATCGTCCCGGTGCGCAGGCCGATGATATCGCCCTCCACCGCGTAGAAGCGGGCCGGCTGGCGGCCTTCGGCCACATAGCCCGAGGCTGTCGGCGACGTGAGGCTGAACAGCGGGTAGATCTGCCCGCTGCCCGCGGCCGTCATGTTCGCCAGGAACGCGCTGGACGGCAACCCGTCCGGGCTGATGTTGCTGATCTTCAGCGTCCCGTAGTGGATCTTCTCGGTGCTGCCCACGAAGGCCGGGTTGAACGGATTGGGCAAGGCCCTGGGATCGGCGCCCGACTGCGTGACCGCATAGCCGGCGGCATAGATGGAATCGGCCGCCAGCAGCTCCAGCTGGCCCGCGCCGGTGCGGGCATACTGCGGACCCACCGGCGACGGCGCGAGTATCACCGCGGTGGCGGACTGTACCGGCTTGTTCGTGCCGTCAATTGCGCCGGTGCTTGCGTTGCCGTAGTAGAGACTGCCGCTGGCCGCCACCGCGCGCAGCATCGACGGCATGACGAAGCGCCCGTCGGTGGCCGAGTGGTTGCTGTCGCGCCGGTCATCCGCCGCGGCGGTGGACGGCGTCATATTGCCGCCCGCGCTGAACAGGTCGATGCCGGTGGCCGGTGTCCACAGCGAGAACCAGCTCCAGCCCTCGCCGTTGTAGCGGATGCCGTTGGCGGTAAATGGCGTGCCATTGGTATTCAATGTCATCCGGCCAGCGTCGCCGACCCCGCCCAGCACCAGGTCGCCTCGCGTATCGATACGTACGCCGGCGTCGCCCGGCACCAGCACCGGCCCGCCGCCGGCGATGGACGACGTGGCCTTGTAGACGTCGTAGGCACGCGACTCTTCCGGGTCGGCGCGGTCGAAGCGCAACTCGATGCCGCCCACCGAGCCGGCCTCCACGCGCAACGCGCCGCGCAGGTTGACGAAGGTGCTGTTGAGGTCGCTGCGCACGCCCTGGTAGCGGGTCAGCGGGGTAATTTCGCCGGAAGGGGACGCGAAGGCGCGCACTTCCGCCACGGGATTCAGGCCGCCGCCGATGCGGATGTCCAGGTCGCCGCCGCCGGTCAGCGTGAGCTGCCTGCCATCGGCCGAGACCCGGCCCGTGCTGGCAACGGCCAGGTTCAGGCCCTGGCTGCGCGACAGATAGATGCCGGTCGCATCCATGCGCGGCGACAGCATGCCGGCGTCGCCGCCGGTCTCCAGCACCAGGTTGCCGCCACCGAGCGTGCCGATGCCGGTGAACCCGACCAGGAACGGCGCGCTCCCGAACAGTTCATAAGCCGAGCGCGGGCCGGCGACATAGCTGCCAAAGTTGACCCACCAGGCGGTAGGCACGCCTTCGCTGCCCGCCACGGCACTGCCCGTACCCTGGCGCCACAGCCAGTTGCCTACGGCGCTGTTGTCGTAGTGGGCGCGGATCGTGCCGATCGCATCGTCGCGTTGCTGGCTGGTACCGCTGCCGATCAGGTCACCCTTGACGTCGCCCTGGGCCCGTACCAGCACATTGCCACCGCGCTCCGGGTACCAGGCGCGGTACATGCTCTGGCCGCCGCCATCGACGAACGGCACGAACGCCGCACCGTCCGCGCCCAGCAACGTACCGTCCTGCGCGCTGGGGAGTGGCACGTCCTTGGCGCGCGGCAGGTTGTAGGCTGCGCCCACATTTGCGGACTGGGTCCCGGCGGTATAAACACCGAAGGGCGAGGTCATGGTGAAATCGCCGCCGGAGATCAGGTCCAGGTCGCCCGTGCCGGTGCGCAGCACGCTGAACATCTGCTGGCGGGCCGGCAGCATCTCATCCTTGTACACGGCAGGGGTGCCGTCCTTGACCTTGACGACCAGTTCGCCCAAGCCAATGTTGTTCAGGTCGCCGATCGCGTCGCCAACGCCAAAGCCCTCGACGGGCTCGCCCGGCACGCCCCACCCATAATTCACGACGTCGGGACCCCACACCCACTCGGATGGCAGGCCCGTTCCAGGCACCAGCGCTTTGCCCGGCATCAGCCCGTAGTGCGTGTCGGCCAGCAGCATGCCCGCGTGCTTGCTGCGGGTCTGCAAGGCGCGCGTGTCCGCGGCCTGCGTGTCCGCGCCGCTCACCAGCCGTATCGACCACGACTGCGAGCCCTCGGCCAGCATCGGCGCCAGCGCCCAGTTGCGGCCCTGGTTGCCGCTCGCGTCGCCGGTTCGCAGCGCCACCATGGTGGCGCCGCCGGGCAGCTTCACCACGGTTTCGCTCGGCACCACCGCGCCCTTGCGCAGCATGAGCGCGCTCGCAAGGACCACGCCGTTGAAGGCAGGATCCGCCGAGTCCTTGATGGTGCCATTGGGGAACGGCAGCGGCACGCCGGCAGGCCAGGTCATGGCGGCCACGCTGGCCGCGACCGGCAGGCGGTTGCCGGCATCGAGCTGCATGCCGCCGGCCAGCGGCACGTCCCTGGCCAGCACCGTGCCGGCGGCATGGATGACATTGCCCTGCGCGTCGCGCACGGCGCCGCCCAGCACGCTGCCCGCCGGCAGCACCAGGTCCGCCGCCAGCGTGGCGCGTGCCGCCAGCACCGTGCCGGCCCGCAGGCTCATGGCCTTCATCGGCAAGTCGTAGTTGAGCGTGCGGCCCGACTGGAAGAAGGTGTCTTCCGCCAATGTCACCAGATCGCCGTGCGGCACCACCACATCGCCGCCCCAGGGCACGCGCCCCTTCACCAGCACCCAGCCCTGGTCGTCCGGCGTGACTGGCAGGACCGAGGCATCGAAGCCATCGGTCAGGCTGCCGTAGATATTGAGCTTGCCGCCCGCGCGCAGCACCAGCGCGCCGGATTCTCCCGAGCCGTAGACGCCGGTCTGCTGCGTGTGCGGATTGACGCTGGCGTAGCGGTAGCGCGACAGATCGATGTCGCCATCGATATGCAGGTCGCCATCGGGCGTGGCGCTGACGATCTCCACGCCGGGACGCAGGTGGAAGGCGTCCGCATAGCCACGCAGGCCGGCGAGCTTGCGGTTCATCAGGTCGCCGTTGGCCAGCGCCTTGCCCATGAACTTCAGGCTGTCGTCGTGCTTGCGGTCCAGGTAGGCCTGGTCGATCACCTGGTAAGGACGGCCATCCGCCGCCAGGTCGGTGCCGGCGTCCGCGTCCCGGTACGTCCAGAAGCCGTTGACGGAGATCGACCGGGCGCCGTCGACGCGCACCGCGCCGCTGGCGTCGATGTCGATATCGTTGCCGGTCGCGCCACCCAGGCGCCGGGCATTGAGGTCTACCGTGCCGAGCGTCTGCGCGTTGGCGCCGGCGCGCAGGTCCATGCGCGCGCCGCTTTCCAGGGTGAGCCGGCCGGTGCCGGCATTGATTTCGATGGTCGCGCGGTTGGGCGCTTCGATGATCTGGCCATAGCTGTCCACGCGCAGCACCGTGCCGTGGGCGTCGAGCACCGCGCCGCCTGCAATGGTGACGCCTTGGCGCCCCGCCAGGCGGATGCTGCCGACCTGTTCGCCACTGGCATCGATGGTGCCGGCCACGGTGAGCTTGCCGCCGTCCACCGATACGCTGACTTCGCGGGCCTTGATTTCACTGCCCACCGTCAGGTCGCCCTGTTTGAGCTGGAAGCTGCGGCTACCGAAGAGCTTGCCGTCGTTAAGGCGCTGGTTCAGTCCGGTGAAGCCGGCGATATGCTGGCCGCGGATATCCGCGCCGCCGGCCGCGAACGGCACCAGCGTGCCGCCGGCATCGTAGTGGCCACTGCTGCCACCCAGGATGCTGCCACCCAGGTCGACGGTGCCCGCACCCGCGCCCAGCGCAAGCGCGGTCAGTTTGCCGGCGCGGTTCTCCACGGCGGAGAGGTCGATGCGGGAACCGGCCGACTGGCGCACGTCGCCGTTGCGGCTTTCCAGCACGACATCGCCGCCCCAGCTGTATTTGCTGACGTCGTAGAAGTCGATCTTGCGGCCGGCCAGGTCGAGCCTTGCGCCATCGCCCAGCACCACGTCGCGCTCGGCGGACACGGTGAGCTTGCCGCTGGGCAGCAAGACCGTGCTGTCCAGCGTCACGCTGCCGCCATCGAGCGCGATCTCCGCACCCAGCGCGTCGGCAAGGGTCTTGCCGGTCAGCGCCACCGGGGCCGCACCGGCGGGCGCTGCCACGCGGATATCGCCGCCGGCGGTGATCTTGTTCACCGATCCGGCGTGGCCGGTCAGCAGCGGCGTGTTGAGACGGAGATTGCCGCCACTATAGGCGTAGCCCTTGCGCGCGTCGTCCCATGCGCCTTGCGACTGGTAGACCGCGAGCGAGCCCCTGTGGTTGGCGGTGATGCGCTCGCTGGCGTTCAGGTCGACGTTGCCAAAGCCCAGGATCAGCCGGTCCAGGCTGTGGATGGTGTCGGGGCGGCTGCCAGGTCCGTAGCCGAATTCGATCTGCCGGGCATCGGCCTGCAGCCGGCCGCTGCCGGTGCCGGCGCCATTGGCCGCCACAAGTCCCGGCGCATTGGTCGAGCCGTTCCACACCAGGACATCGGTATGAATACGCGCCAGCGCATCGGCATTGCCATAGCCAAAGATCGCCGGCGTGCCCAGCACCAGCCGTTCCAGCGACGACTTGCCGGTGGCCGGGTCGATGGTGGACAGTTCCACCGAATCGTAGAAGCGCACTGCATCGCGCACGTTCAACACCAGGTTTTCCAGCGCCGGTGCGCCCTGGCTGGTGTCGCCCTTCAGCAGGCGGTCCAGGATGCCCTGGTTCAGCGTCAGGCCCGCGGGCAGCGCGTTGCGCGCGGCGACGGCCGCGAGCGAGGCTTCGCTGCCGGCGTTGACGCCCCCGACCGACAGCACCAGATTGCGCGTGCCGTAGCGGGCCGCGTCTCGCAGGTTGAAGCTCTGGTCCGTGGAAGCGGCGATCGTGCCTTCGGAGTAGAGCTGCGTCACGCCGCTGCAAGCCGCACCTGGCGCGCAGGCGCCAATGTCGATGAACCCGGCGCCGCGGGTGGGATCGGTGCTGTAGCCCGGCGCCAGCATGTCCAGCCACCCGTTGGACACCGCCAGCACGCTCAGCGCATCGGGCTGGTAGATGAAGCCGTGGGTGGAATCCCAGGCGGCCTTGCCCTGCCCCAGCGTGTTGATGCCGGCCCCCTGCTCCACCACGATGCCGCCGGCCTTGGTGTTGGTCACGAGGAAGACTTCGGCGGCCTTCAGCACAGCGCCAGTGCGCAGGACAATGTTCCCGGCGCCGGTGTCGAACGTGGCGATGTTGGCGCGCTGCGGCGTGCCCGTGATGGGATCGAGGTAGCGGACCGAGGGCAGGCCGCCGATGCCGATACGCGACGCGCCGATGGCATTGATGTCCGCGGCGTGCAGCGAGATGCCCCTGAAGCCCGGCGTCGGCGCCGTGCCGGCGGCCAGGATTTCGTAGTCGACGCCGTTGTTGCCGAGCATCAGCGCGCTGCCGCCGAAGCCGCCTTCGCCCGGCGTGTACAGCGTGCTGCCCGCGAAACGCAAGGCAGGCGCATCGCCAAGCGAGCCTTCTCTCACAGGCAAGGCGAAGTCGAAGCGCAGCGTCTTGGCATCGCGCTCCAGCAGGGCGCGCGGCACGCCGTTGCGCACCGCCTCGGCCTGCGCGAATGCAGCGTAGCTGGTCTCGTTGTACTGCGAGTAGGCGCGCAGCACATCGGCCGGCGTCAGGAAGACCTGCGTGGGCATGGCATTGCGGATGCCGGTGCCGGCAATGCCCATCTGCGCGGCCGTGGTGTACGAGCCATTGCGCATGGCAATGGTGCTGCCCGCCGGCATCGCGCCCGCGGCCATGCCGTTCAGTTCGACGCGGAATGCGCCCGGCAGCAAGGCAAAAGTGGAAGGCAGCAGCGTATAGGTGCCGGCGGGCAGGCCGGGAACGCCGGCGCCGATGGTGATCTGCCGGCCGATGGAGGGGTTGCTGGCCCCCTTCTCGGCGACGACCGGCGCGTAGCCCGCCTGCGCGCCGGGCACGATGGCGTAGACCGGGTTGGTCGCCAGGTCTGGCAAGGTGAAGCCGCCCTGCGCGCCCACCTGCACCAGCGGATTCATGCGCGCATCGACGGAGCCGCCGCGCCCGGCCAGGAAGGCCGCGCCGGTCAGCGTGCCGCCGCCCGTCATGTCCAGCACCGCCCCTTGCCGCACATCGATGGCATGGCCAGCCAGGGTGATGGCCGGGGTGTTGCCCACGCCCTTGAACTCCACGTCCTTGCCGTCATGGATATAGCTGAGCCCGTCGAGCGAACCGCCATAGGGCATGACCAGCCCGCTGGCGCTCACCGAGGTGACGCTGCCCGGCAGCAGGTTGACCAGCCCGGTGACCGTACCCGTGCCCGTGGAACCCACATTGATCTCGCCCAGCGGCGCGCGCAGCACGCCGCCCTGGTTCACCGTGGCCGCGCTCAGGCTGAGCCGGCCGAAGACGGAGTACGGCGCCTCCGGCAGCGTATCGCCCACGCGCTGGATATCGAGATGGCGCGCGGGGTCGAACTCGCGCAGCAGAGTGCCCCACTCGTTCACATAGTTGCGCTGCCCGACCACCACCGTGCCGCTGTCGCCCATGCCCGGATAGATCTGCGCGGCCGCCAGCGTCAGGTTGCCCGGCACGGTCAGGGATGCCGCGCGGTACATGCGGATATCGCCGCGGCTGCGCAGCGTCATGTCGTCGAAGCCGTTGCGCTCCACCTCCAGCGGCGTGTCCGCATTGCGATTGATGGTGCCACGCACGCCGGCACTGAGCGTGCCGGCCAGGTCCAGCAAGTCCGCCTCGACCCGCAGCGCGGACCCTTGCGCCACCGGCGCCACCTTCCCCGCGAGCCTTGCGGGGTTCGGCATGATGCTGTTGTCGAGCTGGCCGCGGGAAACGCCGGCCAGGCGCACATAGGGCGCGGCCATGCTGACCGCGGAGGCGGCGCCAGCATGCTCCGCGAGGCCGATGGCGCTGGCCGTCAGGCGCAGGCTCTGCGCCAGTGCCAGGTTCACATTGCCGTCGAAGCTGATGAGCCCGTTGGCCAGCAGCGCCACATTGCCGAAGCCGCCGGCATCGATGCGGTCCACGCCGATGCGCGCGGTACCGTAAGCGAGGGCCGCGTCGCGGTCTCCGGCTTGCAAGCCGTCCGCCAGGGCACTGCCGCCCTGCGCTTGCGCCAGCACCAGTTCGCGCGGCAGGCGCACCGCGTCTTCGACCCCGGGGCCCTTCTCGGTCAGGTTGGCCACCGGGCCGTAATTGGGCGTCTCCAGGCTCAGCGCCAGCGTGCCGCCGGCAGCGCCGTGGCCGCCGGACGCCGCGCGCAGGCTGCCGTCCAGGAACAGCCCGCGGTAGGAACTCAGCGCAATGACGCCACCGTCGCTCGCCACCGTGGTGGCGCCAAGGCCGGGCAGGTCCAGCACGGCCGAGGTGCCGGAGGCATCCAGGCGCGCGCCGGGGCGCACCACGACGAAGGCATCGGCGGCGTCCACCTGGGTGGCGTCGAGGTCATGGCGCGCGCCAACCTCGATCTTGCCGCCCTGGCCGACATGGCCGTAGACGCGCCCGCGTGCATCGACGGCGGTAACGGCGCGGCCCGCGGCATCGAGCACGGCGCCGTTGCCGATCCAGATCGACATCGTATCGGCGATGCCGTTGGGACGGCCCGCGTCGCTGCCGGTGCCCAGCGCGCCGGGCAGCACGGCGATGTTGCCGCCCCAGGCGTTGAGTCGGCCATCGATCGTGATCTGGCCATTGCCCTGCAATGTCAGCGCATGGCCCGGATCGACGCTGACGGTCGCGCCCTCTCCGATGACGAGCGGCGCCCGCGTGAAGACGGAACCCGCGGAAAGCGCGAGGTCCGCGCCGCCGCGTTGCGTCAGCCTGGCCTTGGCCGCGTCCTCCTGCCACAGCGGGGGGAGCCAGCGTTCCAGAGCCCCCGCGGGATCGGCACCGGTTGCCAGGGCGTGGCCCGCGGCAACATCAAAGCGCAGCACCGGCATCAGTACATCCAGCGCGGCGCCCCTGGCCACCTGCACGCCCTGGTGGCTGCCCACGGCATAGCGTGAGAAGCCACTCTGGAACAAGCCGCTGTCGAGCACCAGCAACGGTTTGACCGCCACGGCATCCGGCAGCTTCGTGCCTGCCAGCAGCCTGGTGCCTTCGGCCAGCACCACTTGCCTTGGCAGCGGCGTACCGGCCGCCAGCGTGATGTTGAACTCCGGCACGGGCATGCCGTCCGGAAACGCGTCCGCGGGCACCACGTAGCCTGGCGCCATGCTGCCGGACACGCGGTTCAGTACCGTACCCGCGGGGATCACGTTACCGTTGGCGTAGAAGTTGCCCCTGGTGTCCTGAATGAAGAAAGTACCGTTGGTTCCGCGCGGCACGGTCCATGCTGCCTTCAGGGTGTACGGGCGCGACGCGCTGAAGCCCGGGTTGCCGGCCATCGCCTCCCCTGGCGCGACGATATCGGACGCGAACGTGAAATCGCTGGCGAGCACCGTCCCGGCAGCCAGGGTGACGGCCTGCGCCAGGGTCAGGTTGACCGACACCGATTCACCCGCCGGCAGCAAGCCGCTGTCGGCCAGCAAGCCGCCGCCGATGGCAACGCCGATGCCGGTATCGATGGTGAGCGTGCCGCCGCCCCTGACGCCGTGGCCGCGCAGCTCGCCATCCATCCGCAAGGCGCCGGAGCCCTTGCCAGCGGTGTCGTTCTGGTTGGACATCAAGGTGATGCTGCCGCCGCGCCCGCCCTGGAGCTTGCCGCCCCGCAGCAGCGCCGCGCCCGAGGACACGTCGGCCAGGCTGCCCGCGCCGAGCGCGACATCGCCGCTACTGCTGATCGTGACCGTGCCGCCGTTCACGTACGGCAGCCCGTGGATATCGGTGGGATCCTGCTTGAGATTGGTCCACAGGCCGCGCGCGTCCAGCTTGACGCCCGGTCCGACTGTGACACCCGGCACATAGCCCTTTTCCGTCGGCACGGCTACCGGGACAGCCAGCCAGCCGCCGCCGGCGTCGCTCGTGAACCGGTTGATCATGTTGCCCAGCGCGATGCCACCGCCGCGCGCCGTGAGGCCCGCCTTGACGTCAACCTGCGTGGCGTGCAGCGCGATGCTGCCGCCCGTTGCCACCTGCACGTCGCCGCTCACTGCGATGCCATCCATGCCATAGACTCTCAGTGCGCCCAGGCCAAGCCCGTTGAGCCAGCCGGCATCCAACCGGATCGTGCCTTGCAGGTCTTCCGGCAGCGCGTCCGTCAGGGCCAGCCCGGACGCAATGCGTTGCACGGCGCCGATATCCACCTGCTTCGCCACGGCTTGCGGACTGTCGCGCAGCGTACCGCCCTTGCTGTCGTAGACCGGCATGACCTGGCCGATGATCAACTGGCCGGCACGCGGCGCGGCGGCCTGGGATTGCCTGTACCCGTCCAGGCCGCTGTCGGGCGCATTGCGCTGGCGGTCGCCCTGGAATACGGTGGCGTCGATATTGCCCTCCAGCACGGCCGACCGCGTACCGACGACCACCCGCCCGGCATCGCGCCCGACCGTGTAGCCGTTCTCCAGCCGCTCGGCCGGCGCGATCAGCGGACTGAGGAAGTATTCCGTGGTGTTCTTGCCCCAGCGCGCGTGCGTGTCCTCGAAGCCGCGATACAGCCCGGTGTAGAGATTGTCCGCGGGCGCCGTGGCCAGGTTGTACAGGCGCCCGTCCACTCCCTTGAGCCAGGTCTGCCTGATGGTGCCGCTCTGCACGTTCAGCGAACCGCCGGAGACGTTGATGCCGGACCCCGCCTGCGTGACCAGCTCGCCGCCGCTGAAGCCCACCGTACCGCCCTGCGCGGCCCATTCGCCGATGCTGTGGCCGCCGGTGCTCAGGTAGCCGCTGACTTCCAGCAGGCCGCCGCCCGTGTACATGCGCTCGGTGGCATAGCCGTTGGTGCCCGCGGCGACGCGCACCAGGGTGCGGCGGTCGATCCAGATATTGGCGTTATTGAGCAGCTTGCTGTCGCGGTTGAGCGGCGAGTCCCGCTGCTCGTTGCCCTGCACGTTGACCATGACGTTGTTGGATTCCATCGCCACGCTGACGCCCACGGCGCCGGCCACGTCGATCGCGGCGCGGTCCGCCACGCGCGTGCGGCGCACGGCTCCCACCATCACCTGGCCGCCGGTGGCGAGCGTCATGGAATCGGACTGGAAGTCGACGTCGCCGCTGGAATCGATCTTCACGAGCGACTGGTCGCGCCGGTTGTAGGCGCTGTCGCTAAGCCGGGTGGAATCCTTGACCAGCGCGTCGCGCTGCGCATCCAGGGCCGTGGCGTTGCTGTCGTCGAGCAGGATGGCGCTGACGCTGTTGGGCGCCAGTGTCACGCGGCTCCCGGTGTCGCCCGTGGCCTTCAGGTGCAGCGTGCCGCGCGTGTTGACCGAGGTGCTCGCGAGAGCGACGCCCTTCTGCTCCACGTTGCCGCCGGTCAGGGTGATGTCGCCGGTCGCGGCCTGGATCCAGCCGCTGTTGCTGACGAGCCCGGCCAGGTTGCCGGCATTGCGCCGCACATCGACTTCGTTGCCGCGCGTGCTCGAATCCTGGTTGGCGTCCGTGCCCACGCCCTTGCGGATGATAAAGCTGTCGCCGGCCGCCAGCGTGGTCTGGCCGCCGGGCGTCACGATGGTGCCGCGGTTATGCGTCTCGCGCCCGGCCAGCAGGACGTAGCCGCCGCCTTCCGTCACCGATTGCGGCTTGCGCGTTTCGATCCGCGCGCCGGCTTCCACAACCACGTCGCCTGTGGCATTGCCATGCGAGGAAGTCGCAGTGCCCACGACCAGGTCGTTGGCGAGCGTCGGCACATAGGACGCGCCCAATGCGTCGCTGTAGAGCCCCTTGCGGAACTGCGAATCGGTCATGCCCACCGCTGCGGCCATCAGGTTGCGCGTATTGACCTGGCTGCTGCCCGAGAACACGATGCCGTTGCGGTTGACGATCATTACCGTGCCGTCAGCCTTGATCTGCCCCTGGATCTGGCTGGGACGCGCGTGCGGATCGTTGACGCGGTTGAGCACCGCCCAGCTCGGCTGCTGCTCGAAGCGCAAGGTGGTGCTCTTGCCGACGTTGAACGTCTCCCAGTTCAGGATAGCCTTGTCGGCGGTCTGCTGGACGGCAACCTGCGTCCTGCCGTCGACGACCTTCTGCCCGGTTTCCTTGTCCAGCGGCCGCGCATTGATCCAGCCCGCGGTGAGGCTGTTGGTGTCCACCTTCAGGCCGCCTTCTGCCAGGCCGTCGGGGACCGATGGGTCATTCATCGCAGCCTGGCGTGCCGCCGCCTGCGTCGCCTGCATGGCGGCGATGCCGCGCGCCGCCGCATTCAGGTTATCGATGGAGTGCCGCAGTTGTTCGTTGGCGCGTTGCTGCTGTGCGAGGGGGTTGGTCAGCGATGCTGCCGGCTGGCCGTTGGGCAGGCGGCCGGTTGCAGCGGCCGTGTCCTGCATCATGTTCTTCTGCGCCATCCAGGCGCGGCTGAACGCCTGTTGCGCATGCGCGCTGTGTATTGTCCCGCCCGCCGCCACGAGCAGTGCGATGGCGTGGGCCACGGGCCTGATCGTGAGTACCGTCCTGCTGAATCGCTCCGTCTGTCGCGAAGGCATCTTCTTGTAGTGAACGCGCTTATCCATTCTGGCTTTCATCCCCGTCAAGCAAATTCGGCGAGTCCCGCTCGCGTGTATTGCCTGGCGAACCGGTCCTGCGATTGTGTCCACCGACGGTTTGCTGTCGATGCTCCTGGGATCTAGACCGTTGGGGGCGGGGGA